>NZ_JAWVAV010000004.1:0-166683 GCF_033599315.1 Acinetobacter sp. OYA S30 | reverse complement strand
TTTGATATCTGGTTCTGCTATGGCTGCTCCAATTACAGATTTGAGTAAGCAAATTGTGAGTGAAAAACCGGGCTCAATACTTTCTATAGCACAACAAGATGTGACGGATTTATTTCCTCATGCAGATCAGCGCTTATTAGTAAATTATCGTAGTCGAGGTGTGAATAACGAGCCTATCGTTGCCTCAGCGTTTATTTTATTACCGAAAGGAACACCACCAAAAAATGGCTGGCCCGTACTAGCTTGGGCGCATGGTACGACAGGAGTAGCCGATACTTGTGCACCTTCGGGTGATTATGCCGGTGGACCAGTTCATTCATATCAGGAAGTTGCTTCAAAAGCGTTAGATGGTTGGCTTGCACGAGGCTATGCAGTAGTCGCACCTGATTATCAAGGTCTGGGTACTTTAGGTGCACATCCTTATATGAATGCAAAGAGCCAATTGCATACAGTAGTAGATGCAGTGCGGGCGTTACATATGCTTAAGCCAAAAGATTTTAATAAACAGTGGTTGGTGATGGGGCATAGCCAAGGCGGTGCTGCTGCTATTACCGTGGCGGCTTATGGTCAAAAAGATGCTCCCGAACTAGATTTAAAAGGGGCAATTGCTCTTGCGCCAGGTGGCTATCAATATGAAGGCATTGCAGAATATGTGAAAACTAATCCGAGTCCAGAACCAAGTGTGGCAGCATTTTTCCCAATTGTGTTATTGGGAGCGCAAGCAGCAGAGCCAAGTATTATTCCTGAAAATTTAGTCAGTCCAGAAATGGGCAATGTGCTGACTCAAGCACGTAGCCGCTGTTTATCTGAACTTCAATCTGATTTGAAAAAATCTCCTTCTAACATATTTCGACCTAATACAGATTTAAAACCTCTTTTGACTTATCTTAAAGAACAGTCAATTGAAAACATGGTACCGACTGTACCGTTAATGATTGTTCAAGGTACTAAAGATCATTTAGTCGACCCTAGAGGAACATACGCTTATTACCAACAGCTATGTAAATTAAAAAAACCAACCATTTATCAAACAATTGATGGTGGAGATCATCGCGATGCACTACGTCAGAGTCATACTTTTGCCACTCACTTTTTAAATGTCATAGAGAAAAAACAGGCGAAATCTTATTGTTCAAATTTTAAATAAATAGGTTTAAATGCTACAAAAAAGCCGACTTTTCATAAGTCGGCTTTTTATATTTGAAAAAAGATGATTTTAGGTCATGTTATAGAGTCTTTCTTTTGGAAAAACTGCGGTAAAGGTTGATCCTTCATTTTCTTTAGATTGCACGTCTAAGTAGGCGCCGTGTTGCATGAGTACATGTTTTACAATCGCCAAGCCTAAACCAGTTCCACCGGTTTGACGACTACGGTCGCTGTCCACACGATAGAAGCGTTCAGTCAGACGCGGCAAATGTTTAGGGTTAATGCCGATACCGGTATCTTGTACGCTAAAGTAAGCATGCTCACCGTCATCGTGCCAGCCAATGGTAATGGTTCCACCTTTTGGTGTGTACTTAATGGCATTGGTAATTAAATTACTAAATGCGCTGGCAATTTCCATGTCTGAACCGATGAGGTCACAGTGGCTATCAATATGTAAATTGAGTGTATGCCCATAATCGGCATTGTAGGCCTGCGCATCATCAAATAATTGATTCATTAAGCTCGGCATTTCAATAATCTGATTTTTTGCGATTTTCTTATTATTTTCTAAATTTGATAACAGTAGTAAATCATTAACCAACGCATTCATACGTTTGGTTTGAGATTGCATCTGGTCAAATGCACGTTTCCAGCGCGGGTTAATATCTTCTTGGTCGGTAAATGTTTCGATATAACCACTCAGGACGGTTAATGGTGTGCGCAGTTCATGTGAAATATTATCGACGAAGTCTTTACGCATTTGCTCAAGATTGTGCATACGAGTCACATCGTATGCCACAAGTAAGCGGCTTTCCCCACCAAATCGTGTGAGCTTAACCTGTACATAACGGTCATCATCAAGATTTGAATGGAGCTTAATCCCATCAGGTGCCTGATCGATATTGTTAAAATATTCAATAAAAGTTGGCTGGCGCAAAATGGTTAATAAGTTACGACCACGGTCAAGTGGACTAATTCCTAGTAAACGCTCTGCGGCTGGGTTCCACCATTCAATTTGATGTTGATCATCAATCAAGACTACCGCTTCGGCAAGTGCAACTAATGAAGATTGAGCGCGGTCAATAAGTCCTACCATTTCCGCTTGAACAATACGTTCTTGGCGCTGGGCACGGTAAACGTTAAATAATAATGCCCCCCAAATTCCGTTGAGGTTCGGAGGGACATCGTATGGATTATTGGCAATCCAGTCATTGACCAAATATAAAGAACGCAACTGAAGTGTAAAAAACACCACAAAGGCAATAAAAATACAGCTCCAGAAATACCCAATTCCTAAACCGACTAAACCTGCAATAATCAGGAAAAATAATAAAAGTCGTAAATCTTGTTTAGCAAACGTCCATAAACTACTGTAGCGGGAAAGCTTTTGTTCACGTACCTGTTCGGGGACGGGGTAGGGTTCATACATAAATTTTGGTTAACCTGCGGCTAAATCTGCACGTGTTGAGAAACGATAACCTGTACCACGTACAGTCTGAACAAATCGATCTACACCAAAAGGTTCTAAGACTTTACGCAAACGACGGATATGCACATCGATAGTACGGTCTTCGATGTATACATTACCGCCCCACACCTGATCGAGCAACTGGGCACGTGTATAGGCACGTTCCGGATGGGTCATAAAAAATGCAAGCAGACGGTATTCTGTTGGTCCCATATCTAAAATACTATTACCAAAGCTTACGCGTTGGCTTACAGGATCAAGAATTAAACCATTGGCATCAATTGTTTTTTCACCGCTTAATGCATTTGCGCGGCGTAGAACAGCTTTAATACGAGAAACCAATTCACGGGTTGAAAATGGTTTGGTCATATAGTCATCTGCACCAGCATCCAGACCTTGTACTTTGTGGTCTTCTTCACCGCGAGCGGTCAACATAATGACTGGAATTTCTGCTAAGTTTTCATCACGTTTTAAACGGCGACATAAGTCGACCCCACTTACGCCCCCGGGTAACATCCAATCGAGCAAGATAAGCGCCGGACGTTGGTCGACGATAATTTGATGAGCCTGTTTGGCATCTTCTGCCTGTAAACACTGAAAGCCTGCCATGTCCAAAGAGGTATGGATCATTTCGCGGATAGGAAGCTCATCATCGACAATTAAAATATAGTCATCTTTCACAGCGTAATACCTTGTAGATTTTAACGGTGAACCGTTTTGTAGTTATGACAGGCTTATTACAAAGATTAATTATGACAATTTCATTGCAGAAAAGTCTATAAAATCGAATTTAGCAATAATTTGTGACAAAAATACGGCAAGCGCATGACCAAATGATGACAGGTAGGTATAAATTTTCTTAAAACCATTCAGTGTGTTACAAGCTTATCTCAAACGAAGTTTTTACAACAAAAACAATGTCAAAAAACTTTAATATTATTTTGAAACTTTCGCGAGCAAAGCTAAAAAAACAATACGGCAGGCTGCTAAAACTTGCTCTAGAGACTGCTTAAACCCACCCATTACCCATCGAACGGCAATTTGTGTCACATATCCATTTAAACCAGTAGCGATTAATGAGAGTTCATTTTCGTTATGCTGGATTTGCGGCATGGTTAGCATCACAAAAGCTTGAATCATACGATCAAACTGGGCGAGAGTTTCCTGAATGGTGGCTTGATTATGTAATTCTTGGACCAAAATTGCATCGACATACACAATACGAGCCAAACGAGGGTCGTCTTTTAAAGTACTCAGTAGAGCACGTAAACCAGCATCGACCATTTGCTCAGGGTCTGGAGCCGCTTTAATGACGGCTTGCATCAAGTTTTGCTGTAATTCTTCAATCATTTTTAAAAAGATAGTCTGGAATAAATCTTCACTCTTTTTAAATGATTCATAAAAATAACGTTCGGTGAGTTTTGCTTCTTGGCAGACATCTTTTACCGTCACGGAAAAAAAGCCAAGGGTTCCATAAGTTGCAATACCGGCTTCAATGAGTTTTTCGCGGCGTGCCTCTTTGCGCTCAGACAGAGATAACCCTTTGAACTGACGTTCTTTACTCACAGTTTTTGTTTTCTTTTTACTGGTTGAGTCGTTTGTCGCCATAAATAAATGGTTTCCTAATTTATCGGTTTTTCGGCAAATATGAGCCCTATGATAAAGCCGTCAGCAGAATTGTGCCAATCTATCTGAAATTACAGTGTACTATATTGACAATGTATATTGTCAAAATTATATTGAAAGAGTCTAAATTGCACATGCAATGAACCAGTTGTGCAAATCGAAAAACAAAGGATGGACAATGAAAAATTTTAAAAACAAAGTCGCTGCAATTACGGGTGCGGGTTCTGGCATTGGGCAACAATTAGCAATTCTTCTGGCAAAGCAGGGCTGCCATCTTTCATTAAGTGACATTAATGAAAAGGGCTTAGAGAAAACTGTTGAGCTATTAAAACCCTACAGTAACATTACTGTAACAACCAAGAAGTTAGATGTTTCTGACCGTGAGGCTGTAAAGCAGTGGGCACAGGAAACTGTTCAAGATCATGGCTGTGTTAACCTGATTTTTAACAATGCTGGTGTAGCTTTAGGCTCAACTGTAGAAGGCGCGACTTACGAAGATTTAGAGTGGATTGTGGGAATTAACTTCTGGGGCGTGGTTTACGGTACTAAAGAATTCTTACCGTTCATTAAGCAAACACAAGATGGCCATATTATTAATATTTCCAGCTTATTTGGTTTAACGGCTCAGCCAACCCAGTCTGGCTATAACGCGACCAAATTTGCGGTACGTGGTTTTACTGAGTCATTGCGTCAAGAGTTAGATATTGAAAAATGCGGCGTAAGTTCGCTATGTGTACATCCGGGCGGTATTCGTACTAATATCGCTAAAGCTGCAAAAATGAGTGATAGCTTGAGTAGCTTGGGTATGGACCCAACTAAATCGATTCAAAACTTTGACAAGTTATTGCGTACCCCACCAGAGGAAGCAGCTCGTCAAATTTTAGATGCAGTTTTGAAAAATAAACGCCGTTTACTCATCGGTAGCGATGCAAAAATTCTGGATGCATTCCAGCGTTTATTCCCAACGGGATATCAACGTGCTTCAACCATTGTAACCAAATGGATGAAATAAGGTTTAAAAGAAAAAAGCCATCAATTGATGGCTTTTTTATAAGGTTTAATGCATTCTAAATAAGAACTTTGATCTTCTTTTTCTTCCAGATAAATTGATAATACAAGCCTTGAATAATACATAAACTGATAAATGCCAAGGCATAGGCGACCCAAATGCCTTTAAGCCCCCACATCGAACTAAACCAGTAAGCGCATGGCATTTCAATAAATAAAATGGCAGAGATGTTAATCAGCATTGGTACGGTTACAGTCCCACTGGCACGCATAATTGATGCAAAAATGGCACCTGCACCAAAGAATAAAATTGCCCAAAGTACAATAAATAAAAGCTGTTGCCCTAACACCACCACAGTTGGATCTGTGATGAATAAAGCCATCAAATATTTTGAAAATAGATAGCCAAGTGCAATTAAGGTACCTGTAAATAAAAAGTTCATTCCCAAAGCAGTGCGTGTAACACGTGCGAGTAGGTCCGACTTACCAGCACCAATCGCTTGTGCTGCAAAGATTGAAGCCGCGATGGAGATCGAAATCGCTGGAAATTGAATATAGTTGAGTACCTGATTCACGGCACCATACGCAGCTGTGGCATGAGCTCCGAAACGGTTCACTAAACCCACAATGACTAAACCGGCCATTGAAGTGGTAATCATTTGAATACCGGTTGGAACACCTAGGCGTAAAATGATTTTACTTAATGCCGAATTATGACGGATATGTTGCAAAAGCTGACGATTTGGCCGAAGTGGATGCTTTTTCTTATTTAGATAAATCGCAAGAAAAATTAAGATAGCAATATAACTAATAATTGATGCTATAGCTGGTGCAATAATACCGAGGGCAGGAAAGCCAAAATAACCTTTCAGCAGAATTGGCGTAATAATTACGCCGATCACGCTGGTTAAAGCCAGTGCAAGTAAAGGGGTAGTACTGTCTCCTACACCGCGTAAAATTGAGGTATAGATAATATAAACAAAGAGAAGAGGACTACCTGCTAACATCCATTGCACATAAGGCAAAGAGAGGTGCATCACCTTCGGGTCCGTACCTAAAAGTTCTAAAATGTCGTGGGCAAAAAACACACCAATGATTGCGGTAATGATACCGCCAATGATGGTCATAAATAGGGTAGAACCCACCACACTTTGAACCTTTTCTATGTCTTGTGCACCCCAAGCCTGTCCCACTAAAACAGTAGTACCCGTTGAAATACCGATAATAAACGCAAGCAGTAAAAACAAAATGGGGAAATATACAGAAACTGCAGCGATGGCATCGACCCCCATCATTTGTCCAACAAAGATGGTGTTAATGGTACCGGACAGGTTTTGCAAGATATTGGTTGCAATCAGGGGCAATAAGAAAACAAAAAATGTTTTCCAAAGATTTTGCTGATGAATTAAAGACTGTCTTGGTGGCATGTATTCTCCATCGCCCATCTCTCTGATGAGCGGGTCGGATATTCAACTTAGCATAATTGTAGGGAACTTCTTGTAGTATTTTTACAATGCTAAGTGACTAAATTTATTAACATTGATTCAGAATTTCTCCTGCTTTTTGCAGTGTTTCATCATTTTTTGCAAAGCAGAACCGTATTAGGCGTAAAGACTCTGGGGCTTGTTGGTAAAACACCGAAACAGGAATAGCCACAATCTTATGTTGCTCGGCAAGAAACTGGCACATTTCCACATCGTTTAAGTCAGGTCTAATCTGGCTGTAATCAAGGTTTTGGAAATAAGTTCCTTGCGATGGTTTAAGCAAAAAACGGCTATTGTGGATCGCCTGATTAAATCGGTCTCGTTTAGTCTGATAAAACTGTGAAAGTTCCTGAATATGTTCTGGGTGTTGCTGCATATATTGCGCAAGTGCAATCTGACATGGTGTTGTGCCACAGAAATTAACATATTGATAAATCTGGCGGAACAAACGCATTAAATCAGGTGAAGCAACACAGTAACCGGTTTTCCAGCCTGTGACATGGAAGGTTTTTCCAAAAGAACCAATCACAAAACTACGTTCTCTGAGCTCAGGGAAATGCAACGCGCTAAAGTGCTGTTGACCATCAAAAACTAAGTGTTCGTAGACTTCATCAGATAAAACTACAATATTTTTATCCTGAATTAGTTCAATGAGTTCTAACCAGTCTTGTTTGGACCAGATTGTACCTGTTGGATTGTGGGGAGTATTTACCACAATCATACGGGTTTTATCGTTAATTCGATCTTTAACTTGTTGCCAGTTCACCTTAAAGTCAGGTGCTTGCAAGGCAATATGCACCGCTTTACCACCTGCTAACTCGACAGAAGGTCCATAGCTGTCATAACTCGGGTCAAAAATAATGACTTCATCACCTGTGTTGATGCAGGCTTGTATGGCACAGAAAATTGCTATGGTTGCACCGGGCGTAATCGTGATTTGAGTTACAGGATCAAGTTGAAGATGATCACGTTGTTGAAATTGTAAAGCGAGCTGTTCACGCAGTGCGAGAATGCCATCACCAGGTGGGTACTGATTGTGTCCAGCCAAAGTTGCCTGAGATAGGGCTTCGAGCAAAGCAGGGGGTGCAGGAAAATCCGGGAAACCCTGTGAAAGGTTAAGTGCACCCAAGCGCTGTGCCATTGCCGTCATTGTACTAAAAATAGTCACCCCTTGTGCGGGCAATTTGGACTGAAGCTGTAGCATATTGTTCTCTTAAGGAAATTATTAACGTTATAAAATTGATTCAATCGCTGCTCGTATTACACCTAGAGTTAAGCCGATAAATGCACCTACCACAACGCCATTCACACGAATCATGTGTAAGTCGCCACCGACTTCGTTTTCAATTTTTCCAATCATTTCACGTGAGTCCCACTCATGAATGCGCTCACTCACATAGCGTATGATTTTATGGCTATATTGGTCCGTAAAGTTCATGGCAAGTCCTGTCATTTCTTTGTTGAGAACTTCACGTACTTTTACATTTTGGACAAGGTTTTCACCCAACTGCTGAATGGCAGCTCTGAGGTTCATTGCAATACCAGAGTCTTCTTTCATTAAATCTTCTTTAATGGCATCGCATAAAATAGTGACAGCACCACTAATGAAATTTAGAACTTGAGGACTATCTAGCAACGCATCTTTGCCACTATTTAGACGTTGGCTGGCAATACTCTCAGGGTTTGCCAACTCCAGCATGAGCGAGTGGGCAATAGTTTCAATTTCCTGTCGCCATGGGTGTTCATGGTCAGCCAGCATTGATTCTACTTTTTCAACCAATGAATCAATGGTGCGCTGCTGAACATCAATACCGATCCAGCTTGCACCTTTTGCAAGAGACCAGACACCCAGCGCTTTAAACATTTTTCTTGTCAATTCGCGAGTTTTATCCGGATTTTGTACCACCCACTCATGCGCGATATCGAGACCACGTTGCAGTACATCTTGGTGGAAATCATTTTCCAATACTGCACGCAGCATTTCACTCGCAAGTTTATTGACTTGAGTGTTACGCACCCATTGCACACTGTTGTTTTGCACGAAATTGGCAATTTGTTCTTGGCTAACAAATTCAAAAACTTTAGGTACAGTTTGCTGAATGAGTTGTACCACTTGAGTATTGTTTTGTGGACTAGCAAGCCATTGGCCAATGGCAAGACTTAAATCGGTTTTTTCTAGGCTTCGTTCGACCACCTGAGGCGACAGGAAGTTTTCTTGCACAAATCGACCCATTGATTCGGCAATACGTGCCTTATTACGTGGAATAATTTCGGTATGATCACGCAAAAACTTAGGGATGGGAAGCTTACCAAATGGGTTTCGAAACAGAACGGTAATCGCATACCAATCTGCTAGTCCACCCACTACACCAGCTTCGGCACCTAGCATTAAAATATGAATTAAGTCTGTGTACTCTGGCAGAAAGCGATTGGCGATCAATAACCCAATCCACAGCACCACCACAATAATAAGTGCCATCGTAGCGAAATATTTGCTGCGCTTCAGATTGGGTGCATGGTGTACTTCTTCTGCCATATTCATACGGTCATCCTATTCATTTTTGTTTTACTGGCGGCTCAGGTGGCGGCAACAATTCTCCTGTCGGGCTTAAACCATATTTTTGTCCGATAGATTTGAGAATTAACGTTGCATCAAAGGCATCTTGAGGAGCCTGCTTTTGATCCCGATAACATTCAATAGTATACGACACTTGAACAGGGTCGATATTGACCACTTGTGGGAAATCATAGAACGGATCATGCCAGAAACCCGGATAGCGGCGGTAGTAACCATACGGGTAAAAGCTTGGTGCAGATGGGTAAACTACAGCTTGACGCGGTGGCTTTTGGCTTTGATTACTTGGGTCGTTGAGCACTTTAAAAAAGCGGAAACCTTTTTGTACTGTAGTCTGTGCTGATTTCACCAAAGTGATTTCTTCGGCTGCTCCATAGCTCATGTTTGGATCAGCCTGAAAGCTGATTCGAAACGTTTGAGCATTTAAGGGATAGGCCGAAAACTGGCCAAGCTGATCGAAAGTTTTTGGTTTGCTGGGTACAGTTGAACAAGCACTTAAAGTTATGGCAGTGCCTAAAGCTAAACAAAGAGAGAGATATTTCATGGTGAACTCCCAGCTGAGCATAAAAGAATGGATGCGTCAGCATTAAAAATAGAGAAGTCTTAAAAACTACTGTTCGGTTCTAATAAAAATTCGGTTTCCTCTGGTGTTGAGACACGTCCAAGGATGGCATTGCGATGAGGATAACGTCCAAAGCGATCTATAATCACTTTATGTTTTTTCTCAAAGCTTAAATTAATTTCATTGCCGAGGCGTTGAAATAATTTTAAAGCAAACTCATGAATTAGCTTCGATTCACTATGCATAAATGGCATGTACAAAAACGAGCGCTGTTCTGGGTTAAGTTGTGCATCGAGTTGCAAACTAATTGCTTCTTGTGACAAGGCTAAAGCAAGTCCGTCATAAGCAAAAGATTCGGGTTGATCACGATAAATGTTGCGAGAAAACTGATCTAGCACAATAATCTCTGCAAGACGACCTTCTGGTGTTTTCCGCCAAGACCAAAGTTCTGCTCGAGTTGCCTGTCGATGAACGTCTGCAAATTGATCACGAATTTTTGCGTCAAAATCCTCACTTTTTGCAAACCAGAGTGAACGGTGTTCAGGTGAAAACCAGAAGTTTAAAATGTCTTGATCGTTCATGATATTGACAACTCTTTAGCAATTATTCTTCAATAAAATCACAATTCTTTCGTGTCTTAAATAACAAGATTGTGATAAAAATTGCCAAACTGAAATGATGTGATCATATCAATAGCCGTATCATGTCACGATTTTGTATATAGTGATCTTTTATAAGCGAGCAAATGCATGAGTCAACCCACTACACCATCTCAATCAGTTATTCCTGCTTGGGTGGATTCGTCGCTACTACAAGGCATGTTACGTGGAATAGAACGTGAAAGCCTACGTATGCAAAGTAATGGGTTCTTATCACAAGAGTTACATCCAAAGGCATTAGGTTCAGCTTTAACACATCCGAAAATCACCACAGATTATTCTGAAGCGTTGATGGAGTTTATTACTTCACCACAGCCAACCATTGGTGATGCCTTGCATGAGCTCACCGATATTCATGCGGTTGTGCACCGTCATTTAGAAAATGGTGAAAAGCTCTGGCCGTTGTCTATGCCATGTATGCTAGATGACAATGAAGAACGTATTCGTCTAGCTCAATATGGCACTTCTAATATTGGCCGTTTCAAGACGCTTTATCGCCGTGGTTTAGGTATTCGTTATGGTCGCCGTATGCAGACGATTTCGGGCGTACACTATAATTTATCTTTCCCTGATTCTCTTTTTTCTGCTTTGCAGGCACATGAAACTGACGAAAAATTAAAAGCACTTAGTCTGCAAGATTATCGTAGTCATCGCTATTTTGGACTTATCCGTAACTTTATTCGTTTAACGCCACTGGTTATGTTTTTAGTGGGAGCGAGCCCATCGGTTTGCCGTTGTTTTCTGACGGGTCATGAACATCATTTGTTGCCTTTAATCAAAGGGTCATATTATTTACCGTATGCTACAGCTCTGCGTATGGGACGTTTAGGCTACCAAAACTCGGCACAAAAAAGTTTAGGCATTCACTATAACAACTTAACTGGTTATTTGGATGGTTTACAAAAAGCAGTACATTCTCCATACCCGCCATTTAGCCGTTTAGGGTTAAATGATGCCTCTGGTGAACCATTGCAAATTAATGATCATGTTTTACAAATCGAGAATGAATATTACAGTCTCGTGCGTCCAAAACAAGTTCCTCAAGCGGGTGAAACACCGTCTCAGGCCTTGAAAAATCGAGGAGTGGGTTATGTTGAACTTCGTGCAGTGGACGTAAATCCATATTCGGCAATTGGCGTCAATGAAACAACAGCAGGTTTCCTTGAGGCATTAGCGCTTTATTGTTTATTAAGCGATAGTCCTGAACTGTTATGCCCTGAGCAAGATTTGATTGAGAAAAACCAGACAGAAGTGGTTAATCGTGGTCGAGCACCAAACGCAACCATTACTGATTTAAACGGGTCTTACCATATTGAAGATTGGGCACGTCAGCATATTTCTAAAATGCAGGATTGTGCTCGCTTACTCGATCAGACCTATGCAACAGATCTATACAGCTCGGCTTTGGCTGTGATGCAAGAACGTATTGATGAAGTAGATGAAACATTATCTGCTCATGTGATTGATGACACATTAAAGCATGGTGGAACCTGGAGCTTTGGTAGTCATATGGCACAGTTACATGCTGAAACTTATGAAAAGCATGAGATTAGTGCAGAGACTTTGCAATATTTTGAACAATTGGCTGTGCAATCTTTACAGCAGCAAGAACAACTTGAGCAAGATAGTCAGATCAGTTTTGATCAATATCTTGAACAATATAGATAAAAACGAGGTTTTACATGCGATTAAGTTACCGTTTGGTGAGTGGACTGCTTGTTCTGGCAAGCATTGTCGGCATGTCTTTTGCGTTGTATTTGGAACATGTAAAAGGGTTAGAGCCATGTCCGCTCTGTATTTTTCAACGTGTTGGCTTAATGGCAATGGGTTTTGTGGCTCTTATTGCGTTTTTGCATAACCCCGTTTCCAATGCGATTAAACGCTTTTATGCATTTTTGGCAGGCGTTGCAATTTTATGGTCAGTGGGAGTGGCGGGCCGACATGTTTGGCTACAGCATTTACCACCAGATCAAGTACCAAGCTGTGGTCCGGGTTTAAATTACCTCATTGATGCTTTACCAATGAAAACCGTTTTACAAGAAGTACTTTCTGGCTCAGGTGAGTGTGCGGCAATTGACTGGACTTTTTTAGGTCAGTCTTTACCAGTTTGGTCATTGGTCTATTTCCTTTTACTATTACTGGTTTGTTTATGGCAGTTATTCCGTTTTTATCCAGTGTTTAAGACGGCTAAAAAGTAAGTTTAAAGTAATTAAAAAAGGCTCAACTTAAGTTGGGCTTTTTTTATAACTTTCGAATAAGTGAAAATATAAAAAAATTGATAGAAATAGCGCATAATTTTGTAGACAGATAGTTCTGTTTTTTATAAAGTGCAGCCGTTTATATATCCTTATGATTATAAAAAAATGCTTTTTAATATATTTAGTGTCTTGGAAAAAATAGGGCTAAATGCTCAGAAACGTGCTATTCACGTACAATTTTCTAATGAACTACTCAATCATCAAGTATTCTTACAACGTATAGAAGGCCAACATCAGCTAAATGGTGGCCTAATGGCAGAATTGATCTGCCTTTCAACCAATGCCCAAATTGCATTGAAGCAATTTATTGGTGTTCAAGTCGCTGTTGATCAGGTCACTGATTCGGGGCAATTGTTCCGAACTACAGGTATTGTGACTGAGGCCAGTTATGGACAAAGTGATGGCGCTTTAACGCTTTATAAGCTGACTTTAGAAGATGCGACAAATTTATGGCACAAACGCCGTAATAGTCGTGTTTTTATGAATAAAAGTATCGTAGAAATTACCGAAGTTCTATTTAAAGAATGGCAAGAAAAAAGTCCACTGTTTGCTGCGAGTTTAAGTCTTGATTTGGGTGGGTTAAGTCAAAACTATGATATTCGTCCGTTCACTATGCAGCACAACGAGACTGACTATGACTTTCTCACACGTCTGTGGCGAAGTGAGGGGGTTAGTTGGCTCATTGATGAATCAGAGCTTTTTGTCCCTCATTTTACTGCACCAATACAAGCTCAAAAACTAAGATTAATTGATGACAATAACCAATACCAAGCTTTAGCGCGTCGTAGTATTCGCTATCACAGAAGTAGCGCAACCGAATATCAAGATAGTATTACAGGCTTTGTTGCAGTGCGAAGTCTGCAACCGACTGCCGTACATGTACAGCGTTGGCAGCCCGATGCGTTAGCGCAAGAAGAGGGTAATGGTTCAGTTGTTACTACTCATACACACTCAGATAACTTTGATTCGGCTACTTTAAGTCTTGAGCAAGCATGGCACGTAAGCCCCGCCTGGATGCAAGATTTAAAAGGGGAAGATCAGGCAACCGCTTCAAGCAGTAGCCAATTAGAAAAATTAAATCAGCACTTCACTGACATGCATGCGAGTCGGGCCAAATACTTTAAAGCCTACAGTAGTGTGCGCGATACCCAAGTCGGCTATTGGTTTAATCTACGCGAACACCCTGAAATTGATCAGCATGAAGGAGCAGATCAAGAGTTTCTGATTATTGCCAAAAATTTCTATAACCAAAATAACTTACCTAAAGATTTACATCAGCAAGTTAGCCAGTTATTAACCCAAAGTCGTTGGGATCAACATGGTTATGATGATATCGAACGTCAAAGTAATGAGCTGACCTTAATACGCCGTCAAATCAAAACGGCACCTGAATACAATCCAGAACAGCATCGCCCAATTGCTTACCCACAAAGAGCGAAAGTCGTGGGACCTGAGGGAGAAACTATTCATGTCGATGAATGGGGACGCATTAAAGTACGTTTTCTATTTACTCGTAGTGATGATCATGGCCATGATGGTGGCGCAGGTAGTAATGACAATGATACCGACTCGGCTTGGGTGGATGTACTGACTCCTTGGGCAGGAGAAGGTTATGGTGCACGTTTCTTACCACGTATTGGTGAAGTGGTTGTCATTGACTTTTTTGATGGCAATATCGACCGTCCATTTGTGACGGGCCGAATCCATGAAGCGCAGCGTTCACCAACTAAATTCGATGTAAAAGGGCAACTTCCTGATACTAAAAAGCTAAGTGGCATACGCAGTCAGGAAATCAATGGAAGTGGCTTCAACCAATTACGCTTTGATGACACAACTGGACAAATCAGTACTCAACTCCAAAGTAGTCATGCGGCAACACAGCTGAATTTGGGTAATTTAAGCCATCCAAAAGAACAAGAGACGAGCCAAGGCCGTGGTGAAGGCTTTGAGCTCAGAACAGATGCTTGGGGAGCTGTGCGTGCGGGTAAAGGCATGCTCATTAGTACCTATGCACAAGAGCAAGCGATTGCAGATCATTTAGAGGCTGCACAAGCACAATCTTTACTTTCACAAGGCTATGAAAGCATGAAAATGCTCAGTGAAGTTGCAGCCAAGCAACAAACTGATGCTTTAAACGTAATTAATCGCTTACCCAAATTCATCCAGTCTCTTGAGTTAAAAACCACAGGGCAGGCATTAAATAGTACGGTAAACCTATTCAAAGAAGGAATTAATAACGATCCTATCCATGCCCTAAAAGACTGCGGTGGCTTTATTCAAGACATCGGTGCACTAGGGGGAAATGCAAAAGGCATTGTAGATGAATTTAATTCTTTCTTTAGCGATGCTAAAGATGCAGTAGAAAATTTAAAAGCATTTATCGAAAACGTTGAAGAACATGGCCCTGATATTGTTAAAGGAAAACTCGCAAGTATTAAAGACCGAATTCATAAAAATCCATTTGAAAGTATTCAAGAGGTCGGGAAAGTCTTAGCAAATGTCGAGACTAAAGACTTTGATTTGATGAGTACGTGCGGAACTTTTAGTAAAGGCAGTAAATTGGAAGTATCACCTTCTAAAGCATTGAGTTCTTTACAAGGCTTTATGGAGGGTTATACCCAAGGTTTAGAAAGCAGTTCCGATACTAAACAGCAAGAGCAAGGTAAGATCTTCAGACAAGCCCTTATGTTGTTAGCATCACCAAATGGTATTGCTTTGACGACGCCTGAAAATATTATTCTACAAGCTTCGCAAGATATTGCCGAAAGTGCCAGCGGTTCAATTAATTTGAGTGCTCAGAAAAATATTATTGGGCATGCACAAGACAAAATTAGTTTGTTTGCTGCGCAAAAGGGTCTAAGTGCGTTTGCCGCTAAGGGGCCAATCAAAGTGCAAGCTCAAACAGAGGGCATTGAAATGCTCTCAAGAAAAAATATTAAAATTCTTTCTGTTGAAGATAAGATTGAAATAGTTGGACAGAAAGAAATTGTATTAAATGCTGGTGGTAGTCAATTAACTATTTCAGATAAAGGAGTTTTTATTAATACTCCTAGATTATTTCACGCTAAAGCAGGTCAGCATAAATTTGATGCAGGTGCTATTATAAATTATTCTTTTCCAAATTTACCAAGTATGTATTACGGTAATTTTAATATTAGGGATAAAAATAATAATCCTATAGGCGGTCAAAAATATAAGATGACGCTACCAAGTGGAAAAGAAATTCTAGGATTTACTGATGAAAATGGTAACACAGTTACTGGATATTCTGGTGAAGATAACCAAAATTTAAAATTAGAAATTATTGAGGATTTATATCAAGATATTTGGTATCAGCCAAACTCTACATATGAATATGAAACAATTGATGATTTAGAGTTGCCTGTAAATTTTGATAAAGAGGTTGATGAAGATGAATAAAATATATATTAGTTTACCGATGATTTTTATTCTTAATATGAGTGGTTGCGCTACAGTAGCTCAAAGTGCTCCTCTATATGAGAAATATGAATCTCAAAATTTAAAATGTGGTGAAGCTAATGTTAAAGTAATTTCTTATTGTTATGATCCTGAAAAAGGGCTTGAAGATAGAGGTAGTGGTGGTATTGTCAGAGAGTGTAAAAGTAGTGTAATTAAAATAAATAATACACAAGAAATAAATATACCAGTAATGGCAGAAAACCAAAAAAAATTATTAGAGAAACAAGGATATGATTTCTCAGGAAAACTTGAAGAAGGAAAGTGGAGCTTAGTTAGTTTTGCGTGTATTAAAAATAATCAAGATTCTTTTCTTTTATTAAATCAAGCTACCTCTAATGATATAAATATGATGGATCATAGTAAAGGATCATTGTGGGATAATCCAGTATTATTAGATCTTAAAGGTAATATAATTAAAAATGGAAATAAAGAAATATTAAAAAATAGTAAAAAAGGAAAAGCAATTTCAGCTAATGCAGTTTATGGGAATGAGTGATGGGTGATATTTATCAGTTGCTAAAACCCAAAAAGGGATATGCATATACTAAGGAACAAATAATAGATGCCTCATTAGTAAATTTACCTATACCTACAGGGAAAAAGTTAAAAGGTAATTCTAGAGTTATAGGCGATGTAGATGAGGAAACCTTCAAAATTATCGTTGATACAATTATTTCTTTATGTTCTAGATTTAATCTAGAATATCAAGAAATGGCTTATACACTATTAATTTGTTTAGCTGAATCTGGTTTCAATCCAGATGCAGCTGCTGGAACCACAAGTGCATCAGGCCTTGCTCAATATACAAGATCAACAGCAGATGCTTTTAAAGCAAGATCAAAATCAATACTAGGTTTTGAAATAGACATGAGCGGAACAAATGTCTTTGATGCAAATATAGGTTGTTATGGTGTTTTAGTCGCTTTTTTATTTAATAAGAATTTGGCTCTGAAATGGGGTTTTAAACCTAATGATGATAAATATTGGCAATTGATCTATATGCTTCATCATGATGGTCCTGGTTATTATGAAGATGACCGAGGAAAAGAACGCGCATTGAGATTTAAATGGCGAAAAGATGCTATAGATACTTATGAGCGGGTTTTTAAGAAAAATTTACTTTTATTAACTGCATTGTTAAAACAAAAAGTTGAAACAAAGTTAAAACTTACGGATCATGAAGGTAAAGCAATTGAAAATAAAAATTATATTATAGCTACAGTTAAGAGTCCTGATAGAAAAAAGCCTACTCACTTGTCAATGAATAGAAATGAAAAGAAAGAGATAAATGTAGTATTTGGCAAAACCAATTCCAATGGTGAGTCATCTCCAGTTCATTCGAGAATTGGAGACGAAATTATTACTCTTTTATTACCAGATAATTTTAAGAAATTAATTAATACAAAATCAGCGGGGAATTATGTAGTTAAAAAGGGAGATACTTTAGAAAAGATTGCAAAAAGAAATGGTACTAGTGTCGAGCAGCTTGCCAAGGATAATAATTTAAAAGATAAAAATAAAATATCTATTGGGCAACAACTTAAAGTAAACTCTGATGTAAAATATATAGTAAAGCAAGGAGATACTTTAGAAAGTATTGCAAAAAGAAATGGCACTACTGTTGAGCAGCTTGCCAAGGATAATAATTTAAAAAATATTAATAGAATAGCCATTGGACAAGAACTTAGAGTACATAAATTCCTAAGACATAAACCATCTAATAGCGCTTTAAAGGATATTTTTGGTTCTTTAGGATTAGATAATATAAATTTAGATTTAATAACATTTTCCAAAAATCATACAGCTAAGCCTAAAGGTAGTTCTAGTAATACAACTAGTAAAAGTAAATCAAATTTAATAGAGTTGAGAACACCGGTAAGTGCTGAAGCTGTAAAGCCTAAAAAACAAACTAAACCTGTTATAGAACAAAATAAAACACAATCAAACGGGAATAATAAGACTGTAAAAGTAGATGTAACAGATGGTATGGCTGTTATTTATACATTTCAAGATACTGAATATGGACCACATGATGCACCAAAGGTCGGTTATACAGTTTTTTATGATCACTTAGGTAATAAATTATACAGTTTTAAAACTGGTAGTAGAGTATCAAGTAAATCTAAAAAAAATGCAGATGGCCCTTTTAGTGGTTTCTATACATATATTGCTGGAGGAAGGCGAAATAGTAAGTTGGGAGCTGCCTATGGAACTACAAAAATTATGACCACAGATAGCCGTGCAAGATGGGTACATGGCGGGGGAAGCGGTTTAAGTGATCCATATGCTGAGAAACAAGGTTGGAGAGTCACTATGGGATGCACAAGAGCACAAAATATAGATGTTGAAAATTTGGCAAAAAAAATTACAGAATTTAAAAAGCAATATCCTAAAATAAAGATCAAATATATTCGAGATAGTAAAGGAACTTATCCTAAATGAAGAAACAACTTAAGTTTATAATTTTTACTTTTCTAATGATTGGTCCTATAGTATCTTCATATGCTGACTTTGGTTTTATTCAAGATAAGGATGGGTACGTTAATGTACGAGGAAATTCAAGTTTAAATTCTAAAGTTACGTCCAAATTAAATAATAATGAAATTGTTTCTTGTGTGATGGATGAAGAGACAAATAATTTTTGTTTAGTTAATGCAAGCAATGGTGTAACTGGATTTGTCTATAAAAATAGAGTAAATAATTTTAGTGGTTACAATTCTATTAAGCTATCTCAATATTCTCGAGAAAAAGCTGTTTATAATGATAAAAATATAATAGTAGAAGTGTATGCAAAAAAAGCTATTTTAGATCCTAAACTTTATAAAACTTTTAAAGGTGAATATAAGTATTTTAATAATAAAAAATTCTTTGGTACTGATGGTACTTTACCTAATAATGATTTTTTACAACTTGATAAAATCATTATTAAGAGTAAAGATAAGAAAATAGAAATTGGTAAAAATGATATAGAGCAATACTTTTTTCCTAAAAATGGTATAGACGGTGACAAGAACGAGCTTGCTGATTTTAAAATATATTACTTAAATAATAATATTTTTATTTTAAATACTTTTAATAATAGTGGTGCAGCAGCCTATAATATCGTTTTAAATATAAAAAATGGAAAACTAGTTGCCAATAAAGCTTGGAAGGTTGAAATTTAAAAATATTTTCTTTCTTCTACAAAAGCTAATTAATTAAAGAAGCCCAACATAAGTTGGGCTTTTTTTACGTCTCTACAATTCCTTCTAAATCTTCGAGCGTATAGTTCGGCATATCAATAATATGGGTTTGAATACCTTCTTGCACATAATCATTCACATGAGGATATAGCCAGCGAGTAATCTGTTCGGCAACACTTGAGTGATATTGAATTTCAAAGTGATTTAAGCCATAAAACACCGCTTTATGTGAGTCTGGAACTTTAAGCTGAAAACGTGGATTAGGATGTTCACCTAGTGCGCTTTTTACACTCACTAAGTAATCGCCAATCACGGTAAGCGCTTTATTACGCACCTTTTCAAACTCGAGTGTTCCTGCCACTAAAAAGGTATTGATATGGGAAGGTAGAGGAGCCGGAGCACGGTTGTCATCCATCATACCAATACGGGCATCCATGTATTCCCAGTCATCATCTCGAACACTACCATGGCGTAGGTCTAAAATCCCATTACTACGGATGTTAACCAACTGACCAATTAGGCCAACAAATGGAAAAGCGCCTAGCCGATCTTGTAGTGCAAATCCAAAACGCTCAAGTACTGCACCGTGGTGGGGAGATCCAATACAGACGAGGTTTTCGACCATATGAATCCATTGGTACATATTTTGTTTACCGTAAAACAGTGCGCTACGGGAAACCAGTCCACCCATACTATGACCAATTAAATCAATGCTGGTAATTCTTGGATTACGCTGTACTAAATCCTCTAATAAATTTGAGAAACTGCGGCCATTGGCTGAAATACGGCGGCCTGTATTGTAATTTAAATACAGCATCGTGTTGTGATCACGCTGCGCTAACAAACGCTCACCAATCCCGCCATAATGTGCATTTGACCAAGTAAGATGGTTCATGCACAAACCATGAACTAAAATTACAATACGGCCTGCAAGTTCGCCTTGTTGGATTGCACCGTAGTGGTCGTATAGAACCATTGGCAAGGCGAGGGGACTGTGCTGTTTAAGTAGATAGTCTCCGAAAATACCATTTAACACTCCTACTAAAAAATGAAGGGTTGGTGTTAATGGCTTCTCATGAAGGGTTGGAAATTTTTCAATAATGCGACGCAGCCCTGGTGCTAAAAAACAACTACCATATTTTTGTAAGGCACCATAAGAAAACTGATATGCCTTTTGGACAGAGGGCCGTTTTTGGAAATTTTTAGCATTTTGGGCACTAATACCAAAAGCATTTTTTAATACTTCAATATTAATGACTTGTATTAATTCATGTACACCATTTAAGCTGGTACTGAACAGTTGAGCTAAACCTTCTAGTACGTCGGCCTGACTAGGTGGCGTACGATCCCATTTACAATAAGTTTCATGTAACGGTGTTAAGCTCGGCATATCTTTTCCCCATTTACGTTATAACCGACGTTTTAAGCTGTACTTTTTATGAACGGCAGCTAACGTTTCCATCTTAGTAGTTTAAATAACACATGTTTTTAAAATACTGATGAATGGTAAGTTGAGTGGTTTTTCTTGTCTGACAATAGTGTTTTTATATACAAACTGAGAACAAAAATGTGAGTTTATTCTCAATTTAGAGGGAAATATATGAATATTATCTACCTCCATGGCTTTAATAGTAGCTCTTCTTCAATTAAAGGGCTCAGCCTTAAGCAGTATTGTAGCGAATTGGGCATAAATGTGCATTTGCCAGATTTAAATAGATCTCCGGAACAGGTAGTAGCACAGGTTTCAGAGCTGATTGAGTCTTTACAAGAGGTGGCTTTAGTCGGCAGTAGTCTTGGTGGATTTTTTGCGACATATTTTGTCGCGAAATATAATATTCCGGCTGTACTGATTAACCCTGCTATGCAACCATGGAAGCTGTTTGATGAGTTATTTCAAGTTGAAAGCATGCCTTATAAGGTGAATGATCAATGGTCAATTGATCATGTTCAGTTACGACAGTTAGAACAACTGGAACTGAAACAGCCTGTAAATGCTGACAAAATACTCGTCTTGTTGCAACAAGGCGACGAAATTTTGGATTATCGTCAAGCACAACGCTATTATAGTGCTGCAACACCATCCTCATTGATTTTGACGGATGCTCATGGCAATCATGCCATGGAAGATTTTGAAGAAAAATTACCCTTAGTGATCGAATTCTTTGCGCACACCATCAAATAAGGAAAACGTACAACGTGACACAATATACGGCTCAATCGCTTGAAGTTCTTTCCGGTTTAGACCCTGTTCGTCGTCGCCCGGGGATGTATACCGATACTTCTCGTCCTAACCATTTAGCCCAAGAAGTTATTGATAATGCTGTCGATGAAGCCTTAGCCGGTCATGCCGACAAAATCTGTGTCACGGTTTATAAAGATGGTTCATTGTCAGTTGAAGATAATGGCCGTGGTATGCCAGTCGATATTCACCCTGAATATGGCCAAAGTGGTATCGAAATCATTTTAACCAAGCTGCATGCTGGCGGTAAGTTTAGTACTGATAACTATCAGTTTTCAGGTGGTTTACATGGTGTGGGGATTTCGGTTGTAAACGCTTTATCTACACGTGTTGAAGTAGAAGTTCAGCGTCAGGGTAATTTATACCAGATGGCATTTGAGCAAGGTGAACCCGTTGCTCCTTTAGCGGTATTAGAAGGTAAAGCACCTAAACGTGCGACAGGAACTACTGTACGTTTCTGGCCTGAAGCTAAATATTTTGATAGCCCAAAATTTGCTTTAAAAGCACTCAAACATAATTTAAAAGCCAAAGCTGTTCTAGCTGCTGGTTTAAAAATCACTTATATCGATCAAATTAATGATGAAAAAATCGAATGGCAATTTGAAAATGGTCTTGTCGATTATTTGATGGATGAATTACAAGACCGCGAAATTTTGCCAAACCCTGCATTTGTAAGCAGTGGGCAAGCAGACCGTGCGGCATGTGAATTTGCGATTTGCTGGAATGTAGAGGGTGGCGAACAGGTTCAAGAAAGTTATGTCAACCTGATTCCAACTGCACAAGGTGGTACTCATGTGAACGGTTTGCGTTCGGGGGTGACTGAAGCGCTACGTGAATTCTGTGAGTTACGTAATTTATTACCACGTAATCTTAAACTTTCGGCTGAAGATGTTTGGGATGGCGTGAACTATATTTTATCGCTTAAGTTCCAAGAACCACAGTTCTCTGGTCAAACCAAAGAGCGTCTTTCGAGTCGTGAAGCTGCCAATATAGTTTTAAATATTGCTAAAGATGCGTTTGCGCTCTGGCTAAACCAGCATGCTGAAATTGCCATGCAACTTGCGGAAATGGCAATTTCTAAAGCAGGGCGCCGTTTAAAAGCTGCGAAAAAAGTTGAGCGTAAAAAGATTGTTTCTGGCCCGGCTTTACCGGGTAAGCTGGCGGACTGCGTGGGCCAAACGCGTGAAGAAAGTGAACTCTTTATTGTTGAGGGTGACTCTGCGGGCGGTAGTGCCAAGCAGGCGCGTGATAAGAACTTTCAGGCCATCATGCCAATTCGTGGAAAAATCTTAAATACATGGGAAGTTTCTTCAGATGAAGTACTTGCTTCTCAGGAAGTTCACGACATTGCGATTGCAATTGGTGTAGACCCAGGTAGTGATGATTTATCTGAATTACGTTACGGCAAAATCTGTATTTTGGCCGATGCCGACTCGGATGGTTTACACATTGCGACTTTGCTTTGCGCTTTATTCGTTAAACATTTTCCAGCATTGGTTGAAGAAGGGCATTTGTATGTAGCAATGCCACCATTGTTCCGTATCGACATTGGTAAAGATGTCCATTACGCGCTAGATGATGAAGAGCTTGAAACCATTTTGAAAAATGTTAAAGGCAATAAGAACCCGCAAATTACCCGATTCAAAGGGTTGGGTGAGATGAACGCAATTCAACTACGTGAAACAACAATGGATCCGAACACCCGTCGTTTGGTTCAGCTTGATCTAGATGATGCACATTTAACGGCAGGTTTACTCGACAAGCTCCTTGCAAAAAAACGTGCAGCAGACCGTAAGCAATGGCTTGAGCAGAAGGGTAACTTAGCTGATATCACTGTTTAATTAAAGTGTGCAGGATAATTTTTTATAAAATTATCCTGCACCTGACAACTCATATACTTTATTGAAAATAACTAATTTATGAGTAATTTTCTTAATTTTAGGCAATCCTTTATCTTTTGATAGCCATACTTCTAAAAAAGTTGTCTTATTCTGTTCTTTAAAGAACAAATGTTTTCCTTTGGCGGTTGTTTATCCCCTCTGCTGCTAACCATACACTTCATATAAATCATCGTTATGGTGTTTAAGTCATCTCAGTTTTTCCATGAATTTATGTAATTAATTTGCAAAACGTATTGGAACAGGATGAAAGGGAATTTAGTAATACTTTAGCTCTCTTTACATCTCATGTGGTGACTCATCGCTAATAGGCCCTTGATCCGAACTTGGCTAGATCTGGTATAGCCAAAGAATGATTAAAGCGTCTGCACACCATCTTTAAATATGAAAAGGAAAAAGCTATGGATCTCCAACTGAAAGGTAAAACAGCTATTGTAACTGCGGCAACAGCAGGCATCGGTCTAGCAATTGCGAAAATTCTGGCTAAAGAAGGATCTGATGTCATCATTACGGGCCGGACCCAAGACAAATTGGCGGCGGCGGTAGCCGAGATAGAAGCAAATGCTCCCTTGGGCAAAGTATGTGGGTTTTTAGCTGATCTTAGTACATCAGAGGGAGTTGAGACATTAATTTCACAACACCCTTACACTGATATTTTAGTAAATAACTTGGGATATTATGAAGCTAAACCATTTACTGAGATTACAGACGAAGACTGGTGGCATATGCTTAATGTGAATGTTATGTCAGGTGTGCGCTTATCTCGTCACTACTTTCCAAAAATGTTAGAAAATAATTGGGGAAGAGTGATTTTTATGTCGAGTGAGGTAGGAGCATTCACACCACCAGATATGGTGCATTATGGCGTAAGTAAATCTGCTCTATTGGCTGTATCACGTGGAATGGCCGAGTTAACAAAAGGCACAGGAGTGACGGTGAACAGTGTACTTCCTTCTGCAACACGTTCCGAAGGTATCATGGACTATTTACGTCAAACTGCTCCTCGTCCCGACATGACAGATCAGCAGATTGAAGCACATTTTTTTGAGACATATCGTCCAAGCTCATTGATTGCAAGAATGATTGAAGCTGATGAAATCGCATCTATGGTTGCGTTGTTAGCAAGTCCCTTGGGATCAGCATCTAATGGCGCAGCAGTTCGTGTTGAAGGCGGAACCTTCCGTTCCATTCTGTAATACTCAAAGCTTAGGTTGGCGTTTGAAGCGCACGACTCTGTTCTTACGCGGCCATTGGCATTTTGATCACTAAATTAAAATAGACAGATTTGTCTATTTTAATTTAGACAGTAATTTTTATAGCTTCTGGAAATTGAAAAACATCACAATTTGCGCCGTTACCAATTCGATCCACCACTGCAAAATCACTCGGCGCTTCAAAGGTAAGCAAAGGATGATGCCAAGTACCTGCCCGATAATTGATACTTTGCTTGCCATCCGAAACAAAAGCACATAGTTTTGAAATATCAGGAGTATTTTCGTCTAAAGCAGGTGCCACAATAATTAAAAATTTTTGTTGCTGTAATGGAATGAATGCTTGAGAGCCTTTCGGATGGCGCTCTAGCATTGAAATTTCCATAGGTAACACACTGGCCTTAATATTTCGGAATATACTGATTCCTGCCTTTGCTTCGCCCTCAATTTCAGTTTCAACGAGTGCATGGTAGCGTTCGGTGTGTGCATCATTAATATGAAAAAAATCATGCCCGTCACAACAAATGACTTCTCCGAAGGGCTGAAAGTTCTCAATGGTTAAAGGCTGAATTTGAACATTCTTCATGATCATGACTTGGCAATTTTTCCCCATAAACGGACACGGCTAATACCACCATCCGGAATCATATTAATACGGATATGCGAGACTTTTTCATGCTGTAAAATTTCATTCATATATTCATGAATATGGTCCATTTGCATAGGTTGGGCTTTAAGTAAGTAAGACCAAAACATACTTTGTGGAATCAGCTGTGCATCGGTTGCATTTTCAAGGTAGACCGCCTGAATAGAAACTTCAGCAGGAAAGTTACCTTTAAAATGCGCCGTATCAATTTCAATTTTTTCAATTTTTCCGCTTTTACCCAATGCAAGAATACACCAGTCATAACCTGGTGCGCGGCGGCGTTTGGTTTCCCACCCATCTCCCATGTTGACGCCACGGCCTGGGTTAATCAAATTACGTGGATGTCCAAAGTGCGCATCGCTATAAGCAATTACACGACCGCCATTTTCTAAGGCCAATAAATCGAGAGTCTGCTCGTGGTCGGTCACCTGAATATGAACGTCACCATAAACGCGTAAACGGGCAACACCACCATCTGGGAAAATATTGAGGCGTATATGCGTGAAAATTGCATCATTATTGACCATAAAAATATGATGTTGACTCGGCCCCAGCTCGGTATTTTCTAAAATACTCTGCCACTTTGCCCCAGTAAGGTCACCATTTGGTGCATAACATGCCTCTAATGAGGCAGAAGCAGGATAATTTCCTGTAAAAAACGTGGTATCGATATCAAGTGCACTGATTTTTCCACTCACACCTAGTTTCACAATACACCAGTCATAGCCTGCATGTCGCTTACGGCGGGTCTCCCAACCGTCCATCCATTTGCCATGATCATCAAATTTATCTTCAACAAAAATAGGTGCTTCAAATTGCAGCATACGCTTTGCTTCTGCAAAGAAATCATCTGAACACTCAATTACTTGTGCACCAATTCGGGCATCTGCCAAATTTGTTTTAGTATTCAAAATTTCAGGAAGTTCAAAAGCTGGAGCGTGCAATGTTGCCATAATGGGGTATCCGTATTTCTTGTTGAAAACATGATTTTTCATTTAAAACTGCACTCACACTGAGCGTGTTGAGATGAGTTTTATACATAAATATATAAGCATGGTGCATGCCAGTTTTGTGGAAAAGCTAAATAAATTTTGAACGATGGCATGTTTTTAGCATAAGCACCCTATAGGAGAATATCTATAGGAGCGTGTTATGAATGTGGTGATTATTGGTGCGGGAATGGGAGGTCTAACCACAGGCATTGCATTAAAGAAATTTGGTCACCAAGTTCGTATTTTTGAGCAAACTGAAAAGATTCTTCCGGTCGGCGCGGCAATTTCGCTGTGGTCGAATGGGGTGAAATGTCTGAACTATCTGGGATTAACTGACAAAATCGCCAAACTTGGTGGACAAATGGATGACTTGGCCTATGTAGATGGTTTAACTGGAGATGTGATGACACAATTCAGTTTACGACCATTAATTGAAGAAGTAGGACAACGCCCTTATCCGGTTGCACGTGCCGATTTACAAAATATGTTAATGGATGAGTTTGGTCGAGATCAGATTTATTTAGGCAAAAAAATGGTAGGCCTTGAAGATAAAGCTGATTTTGTAGAGGTTCATTTTGCTGATGGTAGCTCAACACAGGCTGATTTACTCATAGGGGCAGATGGTACGCATTCAATGACTCGGGCCTATGTGTTAGGTCAGCAGGTACAACGTCGCTATGCAGGTTATGTGAACTGGAATGGTCTGGTTGAAATATCCGAAGATTTAGCGCCAGCTCAGCAATGGACGACTTATGTAGGAGAGGGCAAGCGCGTGTCTCTGATGCCAGTTGCGGATGGACGTTTTTATTTCTTTTTAGATGTACCTTTACCAGCAGGGTTAGAGAATAATCGGGATGAATATAAAAAACTTTTAAAACAATATTTTGCTGATTGGTGTCAGCCAGTGCAGCAGCTTATTGAACGCTTAGACCCGCAAAAAACCAATCGGGTAGAAATCCATGATATTGAACCGTTCACACAGTTTTATAAAGGTCGTGTGGTGATTTTAGGTGATGCTGCACATAGCACGACACCTGATATTGGGCAAGGCGGTTGCCAAGCTATGGAAGACGCGATTTATTTAGCGCGGTCTTTGCAAATTAACACTTTGGGACTAGAAGATGCTTTACGCCGCTATCAAAACAAGCGTAATGAACGTGCTAATGAATTGGTGCTTCGTGCGCGCAAACGCTGTGACGTAACGCATATGAAAGATGAAACGGTCACGCAGGCATGGTATGCAGAACTACGCCGTGAACAAGGCGGACATATTATGCAGGGGATTATTAGCAATATTGTGGGTAATCCACTCGATTAAAAACAAAAACAGCAAGGAGTTTTCCTTGCTGTTTTATCTTCTAAATAAAAATTTTAGAAGTGGTATTTAACCAAAGCACTGACGTTATTTTCGTCGGCCCCTTTAATACCAAATTTGTTATTCCACACAGAGTGCTCGATACCGAGGTATAGACGTGTATCAGGAGAAATGTGTTTACCTACATTCCATTTCCATTGAGTGGTCCAGTTCAACTCGCTTGCATGGTCATCTTCAGCGGTTGACCAGTCAAGGAAACCATCTACCAAGAAATCTTCAGATCCTAATTTTAATGGGATGCCGTAAACGAATGTCATTTGATAATCGTCGTCAGTTTTCTCATTATTCGCACGGTAGAAGTTTAAATTCGCATATTGGAAATATGGGATATCTAAATCAACTGCAAAACCATAAAGGAAGTTGTCGAAGTTATTGCCGTTTTGAGAGTTACTCTCCCAAGTGGTACTAATGAGCACATCTTTAATTGGGCCGTACGCCAGTTTTTTGCCAGAAACTTCACCTAAGCTTAAACGTGGTGATAACTCAAAGTAAGTACTTTTATAGTCATCTTCGCCACGCATGCGGTCCATAAAGAAAAATACATCAGCATATTTAACTTTTGCTGCATATTCCAAAGTAATCGTAGTTTCTTTGTCATCTACAACTTCATAGTTTTCACCATAAAGTCCAGTCACGCTAAAATCTTGCCAGATTGGTTTTGCCTGAACCATGGCAGTTGCAGATAACAAGGCACAAGTCGCCGCAAGTTGCTTTAATTGCATTTAAATGATCTCCCCCCAAATAAAGCACGCTAAGGATACAGGGTCTTAAGCAAAAATGAAGCCAAATTTGATCAACGGTTAAAAAAAAGCCCACCGAAGTGGGGCGCTAAAAACTAACTCATTAATGTGTATTTCGTGTGTTTATTGTTTGGCTTAAATGAGGGGTACGCGAGCTGCGAAATGAAGGTAAGTGATTAAATAACAAATTCAATAAGATAGCAAAGATACAAGTCGAACTAATACCCGAATGGAACAAAGTTTGTACCCAAACTGGGAAATGAGCATAAAATTCATGGTTAATAATTGGAATCATCCCAGCTGATAAAGCAGTTGCCACAATAATCAAATTTTTCTGATCGTTATAATCAATTTTTGCCAATGTACGAATACCACTCGCTGCAACCGACCCAAATAAGACCAAACCCGCACCACCAAGTACTGGCATAGGAATTGCCGCAATAAGGCGGCCCATAACAGGTAATAGACCTAAAATAATCAGAATGACACCGCCTGCTGCCACGACAAAGCGGCTTTTGATGCCTGTAATTGCCACTAGTCCAACATTTTGGGCAAAAGCACTTTGCATGAATGAACCAAAGATAGGAGCAATAGCGCTTGAAAACATATCTGCACGTACACCGTTGGCGATACGTTTTGAATCGACTTCGGTTCCTACAATATCTCCGACAGCAATAATATCGGCTGTAGTTTCCGTCATAATCACCAAAGTAACGATTAGCATCGATAAAATTGCACTTAGCTCGAAAGTTGGTAAACCAAATGCAAATAAGTGTGGAAATTGCAGCCATGCGCCTGAGCTCACCTGACTAAAATCTCCAAAACCCATAAAGTAGGCAAGGATAGTACCAGCAACAATAGCCAACAAAATTGATAAACGGCGAATACTTGCTTGTGGCAGTATATTTAGAATAATCACAATGCCTAAGGTCAGCAAAGCTAAAGAGATATTCTCGACGCTACCCCAATCAGGTGCTTTGTTGTTACCACCCATCATCCAGCGAATCGCAACGGGTAACAGAGATAACCCAATAATCGTGATGACACATCCCGTCACAACAGGTGGAAAAAAACGAATAATTTTTGAAAAGTAAGGCGCAAGGCATAGTCCAATTAAAGATGCGGCAATAACCGCGCCATAGACAGCAGGTAAACCACCGCCTGTAGTGATAATAGCAACCATGGTTGCCACACCAGCAAAAGACACACCTTGCACCAGAGGTAATTTTGCCCCTAAATATTTGGTTCCGATGGTTTGTATGAGAGTTGCCAACCCGCCTACAAATAGGGCCGCTGCAATAAGCATTCCGACTTGTGCTGCGCTTAAGCCAGCTGCCGTTCCAATAATCAGTGGCGGGGCTACAATGCCCCCATACATGGTGAGCACATGCTGTAAGCCGTAAGCAAAACTTTTGGAAATTCCTAAATATTCATGCTCTGGAGAAATCGCATTCTTTTGCTGATGATTCATATTTTTCTCCTATTTATATTTGAGTTAGCTGCCGCGATAAGTGGAATAAGCAAACGGACTAATAAGTAATGGAATGTGGTAATGCTGATTGGTGTCTTCTATGAAAAATTGAATACAAACACGGGGGAAAAAAGTTTTGATTTGCTGTGATGAAAAATAAGGGGCAACTTCAAATTCAAGTTGATAAGCACCTTTACCTAAGTTTTTTATTCCAAAATCACTCACTCGCCCATCTTGGTTGGTAATTGCAGTCGCTATCAGTTCATGAGTGGCTGCATGAAACAACTTCACTTCGACCTGTGCCGCCGGTTTACCTAAATTCGTATCTAAAATATGAGTGCTGATCATGCTTGTACTTCCTGAGATAGACGTAATAGAGCAATTGCAGCGAGTTGCTCATGTACAATTGTTTTTTCAATAGCTAAGTTGTTTTGAAGACGTTGATGGAGTTTTTTTAAAATCTCGTCGCTACTGAGGCCTGCGGCTTTAATTAGAAAAATAAAACCAAACTTCTGCTCATACTCGATATTACCTTGCAGCAGGGCTTGTTGTGTTTGTTCATCTAAGGAAATGCCAGCTTGTTCTTGGGCTGAAAAATTTTGCTCTTTTGCATTGAGCTGTTTTTTTGCCTGTCTTTCACCAATTTTTGGATGGGTGGCTAATGCGGCCTGAATCTCTTGCCATGACCATGTGTGGCTTAATTGTTCTGCATACCCTAAAAGAACTGAAGTTGATGAGTAGGGACGTTCTGAAATAATTTTTTCGGCCCATACAGGAATATGGACGCAGTTGTTTAACAGAGTCTTGAGTTGGTCGGGTGGGGTTTGATTAAACTCGGCTAAAAACACTGTTATTCCTAAACTCATTGTCGTGATATAGAGTTTTAGCAATAACAGTGCCAAGAGTGATGTGAGATTTGCTTAAGAATTTGGAAAATTAATAATCAATTATTGATTTATGTGATTTTTATACCAATATTCTGCAATATCCTGACGGCGACATACCCAAACACGATCATGCATTTCAATATAGTCTAGGAATCTTTGTAATGCTTTAAAACGACCCGGACGCCCTAAAATACGGCAGTGCATTCCAATAGACATCATTTTTGGTGCAGTTTCTCCCTCGGCATACAACACATCAAAACTATCTTTTAAATATTGAAAAAAATGTTCTGAGCTATTAAATCCACCTGGTGAGCAGAACTTCATATCGTTACATTCCAAAGTATAAGGAATAATCAGATGAGGTCGTGATGCACCCGCCGTATCGGTAAGTGTGGTCCAAAAAGGCAGGTCATCACCATAATAATCAGAGTCGTATTGTATTTGCGGGAACTCTGCAAGCAACTGACGCGTATTGGGGCTATCACGTCCGGTGTACCAACCTATTGTTTTATTTCCAAACAAGTTTTCTAAAACAGATAAGGCTTGCTCCATATGCTGTTTTTCGACTTCACGATCTGTCTCTTGATAATGAAGCCAGCGGTAGCCATGAGAAACCACATCGTAATCGGCCTGTTTAATTGCCTCTACAATATAAGGGTTGCGAACAAGCGCCATTGCTACTCCGAAAATGGTCATGGGGAGCTTGCGCCGTTGAAACTCACTATGAATGCGCCAAAAACCAGCACGTGAACCATATTCGTACATAGAGTCCATCGACATATGTTTGGCTGGGTAACTTGCAGCGCCAATAATCTCGGATAAAAACTGCTCTGAACCTTCGTCGCCGTGTTCAATATGTTTTTCGCCACCTTCTTCATAATTCAGCACAAATTGCACGGCAACCTTAGCATTATTAGGCCATTTCACCTCTGGAGGCTGTCCGTGATAACCGATTAAATCACGTGAATAAGGAGACTTTTGAATCTGCTCAATAAGTTCTGCTCCAGATAGATAAGATTCGGACACAATTGCTCTCCTTTTGTTCAATTTTTCATAAAAATTTAAAAAATCAGCTTGCATATTTTTATAGATGGACTGATATTGAAGGTATGAAGATCTTCAAAATAAATTAAAAGCAGTACGTTTAAGTCAGGAGATAACAAACCATTACACCATCAAAATGTACAATTGAAGTCAGTTCATGCATGCTTAAAACATGCCAACATAAAAAAGTTTTGCATAGAAAAGATCCACAGTAAGAAAGAGAGGATGGTATTTATGAATATTGAAATCCGCACAGATAAAAACATCCATAATAGTGAACGTTTAATTACTTATGTACGTGCAGAACTTACTCAAGAATTCCAACGTCATAGCGAACGTATTACACATTTCTCGGTTCATTTTAGTGATGAAAATGGGGACAAAGGTGGAGACAAAGATATCCACTGTATGATCGAAGCACGTCCTTCTGGCTTAAAACCAGTTGCAGTGCACCATAAAGCAGGAAATATTGACGCTTCAATTCATGGCGCGATTGAAAAGCTAAAACGTAGCCTTGAACATACCTTTGAGAAAAAAGAACACCCGAGAGGTGGTCAACCAGAATTCATTGATGATGAAGTTTAAAAAACACTAAAAAGCCCTTCGGGGCTTTTTTTATGAAGACATAAAAAGACCAATAAAAACTCTTCACAACTTTAGGTTTGCAATGCAATAGCGTTGACCTCTAAAATCTTCAGTAGAGATTAGGCATAATAGCGCTAATATATTTTTGAGAGATGGTCATGTTAACCACCCAACAGCAGGCTTTAATTAAAGCCATAGAAGAATTAGAACTCGCGCAAGTACAAAAATTACTTGCTGAGGGTCTTGATCCGAATTTTATTGATCCGGAACAAGGACCGCCAGTGTCCATTATTTGTGATGGAATTTTTAAATGGTGGGAAGACGTCTCTGAAGCGTATGAAGCGGGAACTCCATTATCACAAGAAGAAAAACAGCAAGCCCTGCAAGTTTATCTCGATATTCTTGAAGCCCTCATTCAGGCAAAGGCAAATGTTCATCTTTGGGATGCAGAAGAGTTTTATGGTCCATTATGGGATGCAGCAAGTTCGGCATGTGCACCAGCAGTTCAGCGCTTGCTAGATGAAAAAGTTGATCCAAACACACGTGATGAAGAAGGACTCACCATTTTATCTTCAATCAGTCAGTTGTTCTTTGATTGTGATTTTGATGAAATAGATTGGTCAGAAGCGCTTCAAGAAGAGCGTGAAACACTAGAGTTATTGCGCCGTCATGGAGCAAAAATGTCAAAAGAATTAACTACTTGATTGGATAATAGAATGAGAACATTTCAAATTTTAACTTTTGCTCTGACCGCTATTGCTGCAGGAAGTACTTTTGCCGCAGAGTTCTCGTTTGATCGTCCGGGTTCAGGCTTTGGAACAGGCATTACGCCAGTTGGTAAATTAGCATGGGAACAAGGTTTACCAAGTGCAACCTATACAGAAACAACTGTTGATGGCGTTAAAGAAAAAACAGTTACTGTAAATGAGGATATGTTATTCCGTACAGGTTTAGCTGATGGTTTGGAATTACAATTAGGCTGGCAAGGACCGGCATGGACTCAAACTAAACGTGCGGGTAAAAAAACGGATAACTCAGGTTTTGGCGATGTAAGCATCGGCTTAAAAAAAGCGATTGATTTAAATGATGAAAATTTAACAATGGCTGTATTGGCTGAAGCTGTCATTGCAACAGGTAATGATGAGTTTACTGCCCATGACGATATATATAGTTTAAGTTCAGCAGTAGCTTATAAATATAATGATTTGTTGGATACTTCTATTACCATGCGTTATGAAGTACAAAACAGTAACTGGGCAGTGACTGCAATTCCAACCATCAATTATAAGATTGCGGGCAAACTCTCAGGATATTCTGAATTTGTTTATCGTAAAGCTGAAAGCCAAGACTACCAATATGGTTTAGGAACAGGTTTAGTTTACGCAGTAAATAACCGCACTCAACTTGATGCAAATATTGGTGTGGACTTAGAAGGTCAAGATAAGAGCTACAAAGGTGGCTTAGGCATGGCATTCTTATTCTGATCAGACTAACTTGAACTCATTATTATTGATGAAAAAGCTTATTTCTCAGGGAATTATTTATTTTCTAGTAGCCGCTACTTTTGTATTGAGTCAGTTTGTCTTTGCAGAAGATAAGTTATTGTCACCTGAACAGGCTTTTTCATTTTCGGTTGAATCGCCACAATCGCATACCGCAAAGTTATCGTGGCAGATTCAGCCGAATTATTATTTATATCAACATAAATTTACCGTACAACAGGGCAATCAGCCTTTAACTTTAAATTTGCCTAAAGCAGTTTCTCAATATGATGAGAACTATGGCCAAAGCGAAGTTTATTACCATCAAGTCAACTTCCAGATTAAAACCAAGCCTTCAGAGCACTACACAGTAACTTGGCAAGGCTGTGCCAAAGACCGTATTTGTTATCCTCCACAAACTATTGAGTTTCAAACTGACGCAGATGGTCTGGTCGGTCTGCAAAATCAGGCAGGTGCAGCACCAAAACGCTTATTAGATTTGGCAAATACCCAAGCATCAAACTCTACGGAGCCTTTAGAAAATCAGAGTTCAGCTACTCAAGCTGAAGGAGCTGCTCCAGAGATTGCCCAAGATCAGGTTTGGTCAGCAAAGTTAATTGAACACTCGCTTTGGTATGGTGTTTTATTATTTTTAGGTTTAGGCATGCTGCTTGCATTTACGCCATGCTCTTTACCAATGCTGCCGATTTTAACTTCATTAATTATCCGAGATCACAAAGGTTTAAAAGCTTGGACGATTGCACTTACTTTTGTGTGTAGTATGGCATTGGTCTATGCAGGTCTAGGCTTGATTGCTTCTTCAGCGGGTTTAAATTTCCAACGCTGGCTACAACAGCCTGCTACTCTTATTGCGTTTAGTTTGTTGTTTGTGGTTTTTGCGCTAAATCTGTTTGGGCTTTTTGAGCTTCGGTTACCGCAAACTTGGTTAAATCGCCTTGATCGTATTCAGTCTATGCAACAAGGCGGCACTTTAGTTGGTGCAGGCGTTATGGGCGTGGTTTCTGCGCTCTTGGTTGGCCCATGCATGACTGCGCCTTTGGCTGGAACTTTATTATTTATTTCTCAAACCCAGAACCAATGGCAAGGTGCTTTGCTTTTATTCTGTCTCGGTTTTGGCATGGGAATACCTTTACTCATCGCGAGTGTTTTAGGTGCAAAGTTCTTACCTAAAGCGGGCGACTGGATGCATCAGATTAAAGTGATTTTTGCTTTTCTGATGTTGGGGTTAAGCCTTTATTTCATTCGCCCTTTATTGCCAGATTGGGGTATGCAAGCACTTAGTTTTATACTTGGGTTGGCTTTTATTATCTATGCGCTGTATCAGTTCTTTTGGAAAAAAGGGCAGTTACAGTGGCTTTATGCGCTCCTGCTTTTATTGGTAACGCCATTTGTGGTTTATAACCAGTATCAACATATTCAAAATCGTAGCTTACAAAATTCTGAGCATATGGCTGAGTGGCATGTGGCGACCACGGCAGCAGACTTTCAAAAGATTTTAGCAGCAGCTCCTGCTGATCGGGCTATTGTTGTTGATGTCTATGCTGATTGGTGCGTGGCTTGTCAGCCTATTGAACATCGTATTTTAAAAGCACCTGAGGTTCAGGCGGCTCTTGCGCCTTACTATCTCATTAAGCTTGATTTGAGTCATTATGACCAATCACATGAAGCTCTACTCAAACAATGGAATATTCTTGGGCCTCCTACGTATCTCTTTTTAAACAAGCAACAGCAAGAAATTCGTTCTTTACGTTTAACAGGCGCATTTAGTCAGCAAGAGCTTTTACAACAGCTGGTGAGCTTATCAAAAGCTAAAGATTCAAATTGATTTGATCTGAGGTAGTTGGTGAAAAGTGCGTACTTGATTACGCCCAGAGGCCTTTACCGCATAGAGCGCTTGATCGGCTTGTCTAATCACAAGATAGGGGTCATTTGCAAATGTGGAACTGCTGATGCCAAAGCTGGCACTTACATGAATTTGGATATTTTGATTATTGAAGATAGTCAATTCTTGTAAAGCTTGCCGGCAACGTTCAGCAATTTTTTCTGCTTGAATAATATCGGTATGAGGAAGTAATAAAATAAATTCTTCTCCACCAAAACGTCCAATAATATCTTCATTACGTAAGTTTTCAGAAAGACACTGAGCAATTTCAATCAAAACCTGATCACCTTGGTGATGTCCGTATATATCATTAATTTTTTTAAAATGATCGATATCAAGAAGTATCACGGCATAATCAAATTGCTGTTCATGAAGTGCTTCAAGATGGGTGTTTAAGCTTCGTCTATTTAAGACATTAGTTAATGGGTCGATTTGGCTTAAACGTTGAATATAGGTTTCTCGTTGACGCCATTGGGTCAGCAATATTTCAAATAAAATAAAACACGCCACTAAAATGGGCATAATAAAAAACAGCATACTTCCTAGCCAAAATGGATTGGTTTGGGCATGACGCATCGCTGTAAAATTAAATAGGGGAGCATATGAAATAACCCCCGTCATACTTAAATATGTACATACCGCTAGAATAATAGTTGCAGGTATAAAAGCGCTATAAACAATTTTTCTTTCAAATAAAACCAAACCTACGCCAATAGTGCCTACGTAACCCACCATTGTGGCAGGGCTGATACTACCAATTAAATATCCATCGTGGCACAACATCAGCATAAAGGCTTGTACACTAATTAAAGGCACAATTTTTTGCGCCCAAGCTTGGTCTTTGTAGCGATAACAAGGAATAATGAGTACAGCTAATAAAAATAAGGTCAGTAAATTCAGCCAGATTTGTGATTCAACTAAAGATAGGTTTGCCCATTGCCAAACACTAGGAGTAATTAAAATATAGCCTTTCCATAAAATCCAACTGAAATTCATTGCGCAGGCGAGGGTAAGCATTAGTGCACTTTTTTGTAATGGGGTCCAGTTAATAATGTGATTGTGATGGATGAAATCGAGAATCACCTGTTTTATTTTATTTATAGGACGAGTGATTAAACGAATTTTCATAATAATAAAGGAACTCCTAAATAGAGATGTCTCTTCGTCAGATCATCCTAAAGAGGGAGAGTTTGAAGGATTCATAACCTAAACATACCATGATTCATAAATTAAACCTCATGATTTGGATTTTGAAAAATAAGAAGTGACAAATTTTAAATTTGTCACTTCTTCATTTTGATTAAGTCTTATCAAGTTCATGAGCAAACTCAGCAATATCCGCCATCGCCTGTTTTGCTTCTTCGAACCAAGCATTAAACATTTGGAAGTTATGCCACATGCCTGTGTAAAGTTTAAAATGCACTTTGACACCTGCTTCTTCAGCTTTCTCTCTAAAACGTTTGGCATCGTCTAATAAAATTTCTTTTGAACCGACCTGAACTAATGTTGGCGGTAAACCTTCTAAGTTGTCGAAAATAGGCGAAACACGCGGGTCATCTGCAGCAATATGGTTGCCAATATAATGTTGAATACCTATTTGCAGGGCTTCAAGAGAAAGCAAGGCATCATGTTTTTGGTTAAATCTTAAAGACTCACTGGTTAGGGTTAAATCTAGAAAAGGTGACATTAAAATCAGGCCACTTGGCATAAGTTCGGGTTGTTCTTTTAAACGTAAGCAAAGTGCCAAAGCCAAATTAGCTCCACAAGAGTCACCAGATAAAATAATATCTTTAGGCTGGATACCTTGAACTAATAATGATTGATAGACATCATATAAGGCCTCAGTCGCCTCAGGATATGGATGCTCGGGTGCAAGTGGATAGTCCACATGAATAATTTGCATTTGGGTACGAGCAGCCAAATCTGTCATGAACGCATGATGTGTTTTTAAACTTCCTAAAAAAAAGGCGCCGCCGTGAATATGAAAAATAAGCTGGGTCGCTGAATCTTGGGCTTTAATTTCTTCACCCTTAATGCCAGCAAGTCGGATTGGTCGAACGGTTACATTTTTTTGTTTTGGAAATGCTCGGCAAAGTTGTTCAAGCATAGGGCGCAGAGCAGTTGGAGGTAAATTCAACTGACTTGGTTTGCGAATTGCTGTTTTAAGAAATGTTTCTGTGAAATAATATTTTAAAACATTAGGTATATTCATATAGTATCCGCTTATGTTAATTACTTGTTTCCCTATAAATTTTATTTTTCAAGGTTACAAGGTTACACGAAACAGTCACATTCAAAAATTGCAATATCGTTGCGAGTTTTGAATACTGAAGTCTTGGAAGACCCAAGGATATTACAAAAATGAAAAAGATTGCTTTAGCTTTAGGACTTGTTGGTATGGCTGCATTTGCCAATGCGGCTGACCCACTAAACGGAACGGTATGGAAAACGATTGATGACCAAACCAATAAGCCCAAAGCCGTAGTAAAGTTTACGGAACAGAAGGATGGAACCTTAACTGCAACCATTCAAAACATTTTGACACCAGGTGAAGAAAATGCTTGTACAAAATGTGAAGGTCCGTATAAAAACAAACCGCTTAAAGGTGTGACCATTGTACATAATCTAAAAAATGTAGGTGGTAACAGTTATGAAAACGGTACAATTTTAGACCCGAAATCTGGCAAAACTTACAAATTAAAAGGTGAGTTGGCTGAGGGCGGTAAGAAGCTTAAATTACGTGGTTATATTGGCGTTTCAGCATTGGGCCGTAACCAAACTTGGATTCGTGCGAACTAAAAGCTTAAATAAAAAACGAGCCATTGGGCTCGTTTTTTTATGCGCTTAAGTTTTGATAGGCCGTTTCATCAAAGCCCACAAGAAACCCTTTAGAGGTTTGTAGAACTGGTCGCTTGATTAAGCTTGGCTGAGCAATTAGCGCCTCAATAAGATGATCTTCACTGCTTAAAGCACGCGTTTGTTCTTCTTCAGATAGTTTTTTCCACGTAGTACCTTTCTTGTTGAGCACCGTATCTTGTCCAATTTCTTTTAGCCAGATTTTTAGAGTATCAGCATCGATCCCTTGTTTTTTATAATCGTGAAATTCGTAGCTCAAACCTTTTGCTTGTAAAGCATCAAATGCTTTTTTCATCGAGTTACAGTTTTTAATACCATAAATTTTTAACATTTTATCGGACCATGTCAAAAAGAAAGAACACACAGCCTAACCCAAAATGCATTTGAGCACTACTTTATACAGATACTTTTAAAACAAATGAAAAATAATGATTAAAACAATAAAGAATGTCATGTTATTGTCATAAGACAAGGTAATAATGAGCTTAATAAGAATAAATTAAAAACTAAAAGAACGTAGCGCAAAAAATAAGAGATAGAAAAGAGAAAACCCGCATTTAATCATCCTGATCATGCGGGTCTCATTTCAACGTCCATTGTCACATCCTTGCAAATAAACTTATCTTAAGTTTATTTTATCTTCCTACGGCGTCCTATCCTTTTGCGTCATCCTGACTGCTTCCCTGTGCCGTGGGGCTATAATGCCGTTAAACATGTGTAAGAAAAATACTCAAAAGCGACATGTGTTGTAAGCAAAAACGACAATGTAAGTGAACATGTGTTCACTTATTCTTGAATTTTATAGTCGATAATAACTGGAGCATGGTCACTAAACCATTGATCTTTATAGACCCATGCATTTACAGTGCGCGCTTTCCAGTCTGGTGAACATGCGTGGTAGTCAATACGCCAACCTACATTTTTCGCACGCGCTTGTCCGCGATTTGACCACCATGAATATAATTCGGCTTCTGTTCTTACAACACGGAAAGTATCTACATAACCAAGTTCATCATAAATATGGTCAAGCCATGCACGCTCATGTGGTAAACAGCCAGACGACTTTTGGTTGCCAGACCAGTTTTTAATATCAATTCGTTTATGAACGATGTTGTAATCACCACAAATAATGATGGACTTATTCTCATCACGCCATTGTTTCAAGATTTTGGCGTATTCACCTAAAAATAAATCTTTACGTGCTTGCGCTTCTTCACCACTTGAGCCTGAAGGTAAGTATAATGATGCAATATGTACGGGATGTGACAAACCTAAATCGAATTCGGCAGAAATGAAGCGGCCTTGACTATCGGCCAATTCAAACCCTAAACCATCTTTAATAGAGACAAAGGGTAAGCGGCTATAAATTGCAGTACCTGCGTAGCCTGCACGCTCTGCTGGAAAGAGATGGGTATGCCATCCCTCGGGTCTAAATTTCTCAGTCCATTGTTCATGGGTAATGCGGCTTTCCTGCATGCATACGACATCGGCATCTGATTGTTCTAACCATTCAAGTAAGCCTTTCGTCACTGAAGAACGTAAGCCATTTACGTTAATGGAAACGACTCGAAGAATTTTTACATCACTTGGATACTGATCCTTTGGTATCATGCGAAAATTTAACCTCAATTGTGAATTTGGAGCACCTCATGACAACGCCTGTGTCATTTCACCCGCAAGCATTTATCGAACTCGCATTATCACGCGGTGTGCTTAAATTTGGTGAGTTTACTTTAAAATCTGGACGCGTGAGTCCTTATTTTTTTAATGCAGGCCTACTCAACGATGGTGAAGCTTTATCTCTTTTAGCACAAGGCTATGCCGATAAATTAACACAATGTGAAAATGTTGATGTGATTTTTGGACCAGCTTACAAAGGTATTCCATTTGTAGCTGCGACTGCTGTTGCTTTATCGCAAACACATAACAAGAGCGTGCCATGGGGCTTTAACCGTAAAGAAGCAAAAGATCACGGTGAAGGCGGTGTTTTAGTCGGTGCTGCGGTTGAAGGTAAAAAAGTCTGGATCATTGATGACGTGATTACCGCAGGCACAGCGATTCGCGAAGTGGTAACGATTTTGAAAAATGCCGGTGCAACTATTGCGGGTGTGTTGGTTGCGCTAGATCGTCAAGAACGTGGGCAAGGTGAACTTTCTGCAATTCAAGAAGTTCAAAAAGAATTAGAAATTCCTGTGCATGCACTGATTACCATGAAAGATTTAATGGATTATTTAGAGGTGAAAGGCGAAAAAGAAGCGCTAGCTAACATGCAAGCTTATCGTGAAAAATATGGTATCTAAAAACAAAAAGGCATACCTAAAATAGGGTATGCCTTTTTAATATTTACTTAAAACTGATAATTCAAACGCAATAACACATTACGTGGTGTGCCTGGCATGCTGTCCGAACGCCAGTACTCTTTATTGGTTAAATTGTTCACCGCAAGTGTGACATTCCAAGGGTTGGCACTGTAGCCAATTGCTGCATCGACACGATTGAAGCCTTCCATTTTTACTTGATTATTAATATTTGGATAATAAGAACCCACATAGGTCACGCCCACTTCGGTATACCACTGTTCAGTTGGTAAATAGCGAACAAATAAATTACCTGTATTTTTAGAAGTGTTGGCTAAATAATTGCCTTCTCGCTCAGGGTTTTGATTGTCTTCTTTAACTTTGGCATCGGTATAGCCATACCCACCACGAACAAAGACATTATCAAGTACACGGCCAATAAAACTAAATTCGAGACCACGAGATTGATGTTGACCAGCAGTTGCCCATACCTCTGGTTCACTGTCAGGGTTCGGTTTATAGCGAATATTATTTTTACGAATATCAAAGACAGAAAATTGAGTATTTAAACGATTATCGAACCATTCACTTTTTACACCAACTTCATATTGCTCGTTATATTGAGGCTCTTTATCCATTTTCGCGACATCGGTACTTCCAGTAACTTGGTTGACACCCATTTGTCCACCAAACGGTGCGAAGCTTTTAGAGTAAGACGTATAAAAGCTATGTTCAGGAACTGGTTGCCATACCAAGCCAACATTTGGGCTAAAAGTACTGTCTTTTACATTACGATGTTCATTGTTAATTTTGTTAGTAGTTGAAAAGTCGAAGTAATCGTAGCGGAGTCCCATCATAAGTTTAAGTTGGTCATTTAGACCAATTAAATCTTGAATAAATACGCCGTAAGTTGTGCCTTCATTATAGTTATGCTGACTAATCTTTAATGGGCCATTGCCACGACTGTACTCTCGTTCACCAGTGATTGGATTAACGTAACCATAAATAGCTGACCCATTTTGAGTTTTATTGGCTAGACGTGGCTCTCGTTGTTCATAAGTCCAGTCTGTACCAACCATAATTTGGTGTTCAAGCTGGCCTGTCTTGAACTTTCCTTTAATATCAAATGTATTGGTGGTGGTCTTATTGCTGGTTTGTTGCCAGTAGTAAATTTGATCGATGTAACCTTTTTTTGTACAAGCCTCATTCTTTGAGTTTTTTCCATCTAAACCACAATAATTTCCAAAATAAAAGTGGTCAAAGTTCTGTTCTGCTTGTCGGTAACTTGCCGCCCAGTGGAAGCTCCAATCAGGCGCATATTCATAATTCACATCGGTACGAACGACTTTCAAAATATCATCAACATAATCACCGTCTTGGGCAAATCCCATTTTAATTGAAGTTCCCGCAGGCAAGTTGTCACGTGTTGGCCCACGGTCAGGTACACGATTTAATTTGTCATAGGTATATTGTGTGGTCCAGGTCAGCTTTCCATCGTCATTCTTATAGGTAAAGCTTGGGGAAAACATCTCAATCTTATTTTCAATACCAGAGCGGAAGCTGCCTGCCTCGCCATATTCTCCAGTCAAACGCACTGCTAAATTGTCATTAAGTACTTGGTTGATGTCAGCGGTTGTTCCGTAGTTATCGTATGAACCCGCATATGCGCCAACTGAACTTTTAGAGTCAAAATTGGCGAATTTACTCACCATATTTACAACCCCGCCGCCAGCACTACGGCCATATAAAACCGAAGCAGGGCCTTTTAAAATTTCTATACGTTCGATATTGGCTGTACTGCGGCGTACTTGTCCGCTTTCACGTATGCCATCACGGTAAATATCACCTGTATCAGCACCAAAACCACGAATCGTGATCCCATCACCACGCATATCGTAACTGGTTGATACCCCTGGTGTACCTTGCAGCATGACGCTTAAGTCATTCGATCCATAAATTTTATATTTCTGAACATCAATGGTATCAACGGTTTGAGGGATATCTTTTTTATCTAAACCATTACGAGTGACATTGGCTTTGTCATAATCGATATAGCTTTTAATCGGGTCGAGCTCACTCATGGCCTCGATTTTTATGGTTGGCATGGTGGCTGCGGCTTTTGATGAGAATTCAATCAATTCCTCGGCGTTAGCACCTTGAATATTTAAAATCATTAAACTGAGTAAGCTGAGCGGGAATGAACCCTTAATTTGGGGAGATGATATAGATATTCTTAACATAAAAATAAAATCAATTAACAAAAATAAAAGTATAAATGATAATTATAATCATTTAATTGTTTAGAATAAAAGAACTATTAACTTAAAAAAAGGCATATTTATTTTTTATTAACTGATTTTTAGGTAATTAATTAGCAAATTAAAGGACTTGTTGAGTTGACTCATTAGTTTTTCTTGCTAATTAGGTTTTAGAGGGGGCTTTTTATTGATAAAAATGCCCCCTCTAAAATCACGCATTATTTTTGAGAACATCTAAAATATCCATTTCTGGATCATAATTTTCATCAATTGTTTTGCAAATCGCTTGGCCTACAAGGACTTGAGAGCCATTAAAAGTCATAGTAGGTGCTTCATAGAGCTCCCAACCATGATTAAGTGCTTTAGTCACTCGTGCACAAAAAGCAGAGTCATCAGGTCCGGTTAAATAGCGATAAAGTTTCATCTTTAGCCTTTAAAAATAATATTTTATGGGAGTAGTTTAACTGAATTTACCTTAATTCAAGATAAAGAAATAACCGATAAGGTTTTACTAAAATTAAGAAAAACGAGTGAAAAATCTCAGCTATACTCATGCTAATTTAAATTTTAAGAAGAGCTTGAGCATGCGTGTACTTGTCGTCATGGATCCGATTGAAACCGTAAATCTGAAAAAGGATTCAACCATGGCAATGTTGTGGGCGGCGAGCCGTCGTGGACATGAGTTAGGTTATGCATTACAACAAGATTTATATATCGATCAAGGTAAGGCTTACGGTCTCATCTCTCCGTTAAAAGTTTTCGAAGATTACAACCATTATTATGAGTTAGGCGAAAAGAAAAAAGAATCAATCGCGGCTTATGATGTTGTCCTCATGCGTAAAGATCCGCCTTTTGACATGAACTTTGTCTACACAACTTACGTGCTTGAACAAGCTGAACGTGAAGGTTCATGGATTATTAATAAGCCCCAATCACTGCGTGACTGCAATGAAAAATTGTTTGCTACGCAATTTCCTGAATTACAAGTGCCAACACTTGTAACATCGCAGCAGAGTTTGATTCGCGAATTTATTACCGAGCACGGTGATGTGATCGTTAAGCCACTTGATGGTATGGGTGGTATGGGTATTTTCCGTTTATACCAAGACGGTGTAAATATTGGTTCTACCTTAGAAATGCTTACAGAATTAGGCACCCGTCCAATTATGGCTCAGCGTTATATTCCTGAAATTGTAGAAGGGGATAAACGAATTTTAATGGTAAATGGCGAGCCTATTCCTTACTGTCTGGCACGTATTCCGCAAAATGGTGAAGTACGCGGTAACTTGGCAGCTGGTGGCTTAGGTCAAGCGCGTCCACTCACAGAAAATGACAAACTCATTGCTGCTAAAGTTGGCCCTTTCTTACGTGAAAAAGGTTTGGTATTTGTAGGTCTTGATGTAATTGGTAATTATGTCACTGAAATTAATGTGACAAGTCCAACCTGTATTCGTGAAATTGATGCGCAATTTGGTACATCAATTGCCGATGACCTATTTGATGTATTAGAAGCCGGTCGTCCAGCATAATGGTCTAGTTCGGGTGGTTTCCTAAGCTTATTATTGGAAATCACCCGAAAATATATGAATTAATAAAATCACAATATGAAATACGCTAGCGCTTTGTAGGCATATTTTCAAAAAAGCACATCTTTCTGTTATAAACGAGTGAAATTCGCTTTTCGTTAATGAAGCTTTAGGATTAAAATAAACGGCTACAAAAATAGATGACAATTTCCATTGTTTTTTGAGTTGAAGAATTAGACCGTGACCGATTCACAGCAAAGCAAACCTAAACATGTCATGATGATGGCTGCCGGTACTGGTGGACATGTTTTTCCAGCCCTCGCCGTAGCCAAACAACTTCAACAACAAGGTTGTCAAGTTTCATGGTTAGCCACGCCAACAGGTATGGAAAATCGTTTATTAAAAGATCAAAATATTCCAATTTATCAAATTGATATTCAAGGTGTGCGTGGAAACGGAGTGATCCGTAAACTTGCTGCACCTTTTAAAATTTTAAAAGCAACTTTTAGTGCAATGCGCTATATGAAACAGCTTAAAGTGGATGCTGTTGCAGGCTTTGGGGGATATGTGGCAGGCCCGGGTGGGCTAGCAGCGCGTTTATTAGGTATTCCTGTTCTCATCCATGAGCAAAATGCGGTTGCAGGATTTACCAATGCACAGTTATCCCGTGTTGCTAAAGTGGTATGTGAAGCTTTTCCAAATACATTTCCTGCTAGCGAAAAAGTAGTGACAACCGGAAATCCGGTACGTCGTGAAATCACTGATATCTTAAGCCCAAAGTGGCGCTATGATGAACGCGAGCAAGCGGGTAAGCCGTTAAATATTTTAATTGTGGGCGGATCTTTAGGTGCAAAAGCACTGAATGAACGCTTACCTCCGGCATTAAAACAACTTCAGGTTCCACTGAATATTTTCCATCAATGTGGTCAGCAACAGGTTGAAGCAACTCAAGCTTTGTACGCAGACGCACCAGCAAATTTGACCGTACAGGTTTTGCCGTTTATTGAAGATATGGCGAAAGCTTATAGCGAAGCAGACCTGATTATTTGCCGTGCTGGTGCTTTAACTGTGACAGAAGTAGCAACAGCTGGTGTTGCAGCAGTTTTTGTACCGCTTCCTATTGCAGTGGATGACCATCAAACTGCAAATGCCAAATTTCTGGCCGATGTCGGTGCTGCAAAAATTTGCCAGCAATCGACTATGACACCAGAAGTTTTAAATCAATTGTTTACTACGCTGATGAATCGCCAATTACTTACAGAAATGGCAGTGAAAGCGCGTCAACATGCCCAACCAAATGCAACTCAGCATGTGGTTGATCTTATCCAAAAAATGTAATCGGATTTACTATGTCTCCAACAACAGCTGCGAACCAAGCAAAAAAACTGATTAAAGTGCCTGAAATGCGCCGTATCAAACACATTCATTTTGTGGGAATTGGCGGTGCAGGTATGTGTGGTATTGCTGAGGTGTTAGCTAACCAAGGATATAAAATTTCCGGTTCAGATATTAAGGCATCAAAAACCACACAACAATTAGAAGAAAATGGCATTAAGGTCTATATCGGACACGAAGCAGAAAATATTAAAAATGCAAATGTGCTTGTCGTGTCAACAGCAATTGACCCGGAAAATCCGGAAGTTAAAGCTGCCATTGAACAACGTATTCCGATTGTACGTCGTGCAGAAATGCTCGGTGAACTTATGCGTTACCGTCATGGTATTGCTGTGGCAGGTACACATGGTAAAACTACAACCACAAGTCTTTTGACGACAATGTTGGCGGAAGAAAACCTCGACCCAACTTATGTGATCGGTGGTTTACTTAACAGTACAGGTGTAAATGCAGCGCTTGGTGAAAGCCGCTTTATTGTTGCTGAAGCTGACGAATCGGACGCATCTTTCCTTTATTTACAACCAATGGCAGCGATTGTAACAAACATTGATGCTGACCATATGGATACTTATGAAGGCAGTTTCGATAAATTAAAAGATACCTTCGTACAGTTCCTTCATAACTTACCATTCTACGGCTTGGCTGTGGTTTGTGGCGATGATGCGAACATCCGCGAGATTTTGCCACGTGTAGGCCGTCCGGTTATTACTTATGGTTTTAATGAAGATAATGACATCCGTGCGATTGATGTAGAGCAAGATGGTATGCGTTCGCACTTTACTGTATTACGTAAAGGACGTGAGCCGTTACGTCTAACCATTAATCAACCGGGTTTACATAACGTTTTAAATGCTTTGGCTGCAATTGGTGTTGCAACTGATGAAGGCGTTTCGGATGAAGCAATTAGCCGTGCATTAAAAGGTTTTAGTGGTGTTGGACGTCGCTTCCAAGTACAAGGTGAATTTGAGCTTGGTGAAGGGAATGTAAAATTAGTCGATGACTATGGGCATCATCCTAAAGAAGTGGAAGCTACGATTAAAGCTGCTCGTCAGAGCCATCCTGATCGTCGTTTAGTTATGCTTTTCCAACCACACCGTTACTCTCGTACACGTGATTGTTTTGATGACTTTATTGAAGTTTTATCTCAAGTCGACCAATTATTATTACTAGAAGTTTATCCGGCTGGGGAAAAACCAATTGTTGGCGCAGATAGCCGTACTTTGGCGCGTAGTATTCGCTTGCGTGGTCAGGTTGAACCGATTTTGATTGATCCGGTTGAAGGTAATTTGCAAAACATCATGCAAAATGTGTTACAACCAAATGACTTGTTATTAACGCAAGGTGCAGGTAACGTGGGAGCAATTTCAGTAGAACTTGCACAGCACCATTTGTATGTGAAATAAACAAAAAGTATTGAATTATCGGGTTAAGGATTTAAACGTGTCAAATGCTACAAAATTCGGCAAAGTTGCCGTGTTACTTGGTGGGAAATCGGCTGAGCGTGCTGTGTCTTTAGATAGTGGTCAGGCAGTTTTGGACGCTTTGTTACGTTCAGGTGTTCAGGCTGAGGCATTTGATCCGCAAGACCGTAGCGTAACTGAACTTGTAAACTATGACCGTGCATTTATTGTATTGCATGGTCGTGGTGGCGAAGACGGTCAAATCCAAGGTGTGCTTGAGTGGTTGAACATCCCTTATACAGGAACGGGTGTACAAGGTTCTGCCATTGGTATGGATAAAGTCAAAACCAAGCAAATCTGGCAAGGTAGTGATTTACCAACCGCACCGTATCGCATTATTACTAAAGAAACTGACTTGGATTCAGTGATTGCTGAATTGGGGTTGCCTGTCATTATCAAGCCTGTACATGAAGGTTCAAGTGTAGGCATGAGTAAGGTTGAGAAAGCTGAAGATTTTGCGGCAGCAATTGAAAAGGCAACTCAGCACGATGCTGTAGTTATGGCAGAAAAATGGATTACAGGACGCGAATTTACGATTTCATTCTTAAATGGTCAGCCTTTACCAGTTATTCGTTTGCAGCCACCAGCAGATGTTGCTTTCTATGACTACGAAGCAAAATATCAACGTAATGATGTTGAGTATGGCATTCCTTGTGGTCTTAGCGAAACTGAAGAGAAAAAACTACAAGCTCTATGTTTACGCGCTTTCCAAGCCGTAGGTGCAGAAGGCTGGGGACGTATTGATGCAATGCAGGATGAGCAAGGTAATTTCTGGCTTTTAGAAGTAAATACTGTGCCAGGCATGACCAGCCATTCGCTTGTACCAAAGGCTGCTAAAGCAGTAGGTTATAGCTTTGATGAATTGTGTGTTGCAATTCTTGAGCAAACATTGGAAGGTACGGCTTAAATATGGCACAACTTCCGGCATCCATGCGCCGTAAACGTGCGGCAATTACCTCCATTCATGAAAAACCGCCTACGCGCAAGCAAAAACTTGCCAATGCCGGCGGATGGGTGTTGCTGGTTATTGCCTTTTTAGTCTTGGCGGTCGGAATTTACGGACTATATAAAGTTATTACTGATGCAACTGTTGCAAAACTTGAAGTTGTAGGTTCAACAACTCCAGTTGAGACTCAGCAAGTGATGCGATATGTGCAGCCGATTGTAAAAGATAACTACTTTACATCTGATTTAGAGCAGATTCGTGATAAAGCATTAGAAATTTCATGGGTAGACCGAGTCGTCGTATCTCGTGCTTGGCCCAATGGTATTCGCGTTCGTGTTATGCCTCGACATGCTATCGCCCGTTGGGGAACAGGTCGCTTATTGAGCGATGGTGGCGATGTATTTAGTGAAGCAGAGCCGAGACTTCATCCTGAGCTTCCGTTACTACACGGTCCGGTAAGTCAGTCTAAAATGATGATGCGACGCTATAATGAAATTAATCAGTTATTCCATCCTGTTAATTTGCGTTTAAAAGAGTTATATCTAACAGAGCGAATGACTTGGTTTATGCAGTTTGACTCTGGTTTACGAATTATTGTTGACCAAGATCAAACAATGAATAAATTGCAACGTTTAAGTCACTTGGCACAATCTGACCTAAAACCTGTGTGGACGAAAATCTCAGCCATTGATTTGCGATATCGTAATGGATTATCTATTCAATGGAAGAATGCAACCCCACCTAAAATCGTGAATGGTCAGTTTGTTGTAACGAGTGATGACACAAGCATTGCAGGTGGTACAAAAGCAAAGCCATAATACGTGGCTTTAAAATAGGCAATTTGCCTGGTATTAGACAACAAAGAAATGGTATGAGTGATGAGTGAAGCTGTTCCCTCAGTTGTTGCGATTGACATTGGGACGCATAAAGTTTCAGTTTTGATTGGAAAAATTCATGCGCCGGATAACATTCAGGTTATCGGTATGGCAACTGCTCGCAATCGAGGCATGAACAAAGGAAAAATTGTAAGTCTCGATAAAGTCATTGCTGCGATTAAAAACGCTGTTGCTGAAGCGGAAAATATGGCCGAATGTCGCATTCATAGTGCGTGGGTATCTATTCCGAGTACCGAGCTACAAAGTTTCTATGCTTCTGGACGCACACCTGTTGCTAACCCGGCACATGTGATTACAACCAATGAAGTTGTACGTGCATTAGAGTTGGCAAAAGCAAGCCATGTGACTTCTGACTATTATCTAGCGAGTGCAGTCCCATTAGGATTTGAATTAGGCGACTCATCTGAATGGGTTCAAAACCCAATCAATATGACCGCTCACAGCATGACTGGTCATTATCAGCTTATGATGATGCCGATTGCCACTATGCAAAACCTTGATCGTGCCATGAAAGGCGCGAACATTGGAGTTGAGAAAATGGTGGTTTCTTGCTTGGCTACGGCTGAGGCAAGTTTGCTTAAAGATGAAAAAGAATATGGTGTCTGTCTTGTCGATATTGGTGCAGGTATTACCAATCTGGCAGTTTATTTAGATGGCCGTTTGGCTTTAGCACGCACCTTGCAGCGTGGTGGTGAGCATGTAACACGTGATATTGCTGCCGTGTTACAAACAACCACTGAAGAAGCTGAACGTATTAAGATTCTGCATGGCTGCGTTGATCTAAGTGCTGTTAAGCCTGACCATATGATTCAAGTACAGGGTATTGATGGTCCGCAAACGATTAGCCGAATTGAGTTAGCGGAAATTATTATTGCTCGTTATGAAGAGATTTTCAGCCAGATTCGCGAAGAACTCGAACAAAGCGGTGCAATCCATGGTCTATATCATGGTGTTGTATTGACTGGTGATGCTTGCCAGATTGAAGGTATGGTAAGTTTGGCGCGTCGTATGTTAGGTGTGTCTGCCCATCTAGGTAATCCGCCATTACAGGTGTATGCTGATGATCAGCATCAAGCTGCATTACGCCGCTCAATGTATGCAACAGCAGCTGGTTTACTTATGTTTAGCCAAAGTGAATTACAGGAAGCTGTTGAGGAGCCTGAAGAGGGAAATGACCGTTCGGTATGGGAACGAATGGTGAATGGCTGGAATGCTTTTAATAGCAAACTTAAAGCCATTTTTTAGGATGTATGTATTTATTGGTAGAATTGTTAGGAAGTTGTAAGAGAAAACCACTGTACTTGACAAGGTTGGTATTGCACAGCATTCTTAAAATTAGTTATTTTTGAAAATCAAGGCAGTATACGGGCTGAAGTGACTGCCATAATGTATTAGGAACCCTAAAGGTCATGGCCTCATTTGAATTTATAGAAGATGAACTAAACGATGGCAACGGTCAAGCCCGTTTCACTGTATTTGGTGTAGGTGGCGGTGGCGGTAATGCCGTTCAGCACATGGTACAGTCTGATATTCAGGGTGTTAAATTCGTTTGTGCTAATACAGATAAACAAGCACTTGACTGTATGAATGCCCCTTTCAAAATTCAGTTAGGTGAGCAAAGTACACGCGGTCTAGGTGCAGGTGCTAACCCTGAAGTAGGCCAGGTAGCAGCAGAAGAAAGCCGTGAAATTATTCGTCAGCACCTTGAAGGGACTGACATGGTGTTTGTAACCGCTGGTATGGGTGGTGGTACAGGTACTGGTGCAGCTCCGGTTGTTGCCGAAGTTGCTAAAGAAATGGGGATTTTGACTGTTGGTGTTGTAACAACTCCATTTAACTTTGAAGGCCGTCGCCGTCAAAAGTCTGCTGAGCGTGGTATTGAAGCGCTGGAAGCTCATGTTGATTCATTGATTATTATTCCTAACCAACGTTTATTAAGCGTTTATGGTGATATTTCAATGAAAGATGCCTATAAAAAGGCAGATGACGTATTGTTAAACGCTGTACGCAGTATCTTTGATCTTGTAGTTAACCGTGGTCACATTAACCTTGACTTCGCGGACTTGAAAACTGCAATGAGTACTCGTGGTTACGCAATGATGGGTGCTGGTTTGGGTCGTGGTGAAGACCGTGCGCGTCAAGCAGCTGAACAAGCTATCCGTAGCCCATTGCTTGATAATGTAAATATTATTAATGCGAAAGGTGTGTTAATTAACATTACTGGTGGCGATGACATCACATTACGTGAAACAGAAATCATTACTGACGTTGTTAACCAGATTGTTGACCTCGATGAAGGTGAAATCTTCTACGGTACAGTATTTGACCCAGACGCACGTGATGAATTACGCGTAACTGTGATTGCAACTGGTTTAACACGTAATGCAGCTGATGCAGAGCCAAGAAAGCGTAATACAGTTAGCCATACATCAACTCAATCTGCACAATCTGTAGATGAAGATGACGTTCCTGCAATTAATAAACGTCAAAATGCTGAAAATGACGTGAATAATGCGCCAAGTTCAACACCGCGTTCTTCGCCAATGAGTATTCAAGATTACTTGAAAAATCAGCAACGTAAGTAATTTAGCGTACAATCTATCGAAAGGCAGTGTATAAACACTGCCTTTTTTTATTTTTGATCAATGACTAAATATGCTAACGTATAGCGGTTTTAAAAAAGAAGTTACAAAGCATGGTGAAACAGCGTACTCTCAATCGTGTGGTAAAAGCGAGTGGAATAGGTCTTCATAGCGGTCAAAAAGTGATGATCAATTTCATTCCACATACCGTGGATGGAGGTATTGTATTTCGCCGTATCGATTTGGATCCACCTGTCGATATTCCTGCTAATGCATTGCTGATTCAAGAAGCATTTATGTGTTCAAATCTTGTCACTGGCGATATTAAAGTCGGGACAATCGAACATGTGATGAGTGCGATTGCCGGTTTAGGAATCGATAACTTAATTGTGGAAGTGTCTGCTTCTGAAGTTCCAATTATGGATGGTAGTGCTGGTCCATTTATTTATTTGCTCATGCAAGGTGGCTTGCGTGAACAAGATGCTCCTAAGAAATTTATAAAAATATTAAAGCCAGTTGAGGCTTTAATTGATGATAAAAAAGCAATATTCAGCCCGCATAATGGCTTTCAGCTTAACTTTACGATTGATTTTGATCATCCTGCATTTGCCAAAGAATATCAGTCTGCAACTATCGATTTTTCTACTGAAACGTTTGTGTATGAAGTCAGTGAGGCACGAACTTTTGGTTTTATGAAAGACTTGGATTATCTCAAAGCAAATAATTTAGCTTTAGGAGCAAGTCTAGATAATGCAATTGGTGTAGATGATACGGGTGTGGTGAACGAAGAAGGTTTACGATTTGCCGATGAGTTTGTTCGTCACAAAATTTTAGATGCAGTTGGTGATTTGTATTTACTTGGTCATCAAATTATTGCCAAGTTTGATGGCTATAAATCAGGACATGCCTTAAATAATCAGCTATTACGCAATGTTCAAAGCGATCCGAGTAATTATGAAATTGTAACATTTGATGACGAGAAAGACTGTCCAATTCCATACGTGAGTGTGACATAAGTCATTGTCTTTATTTGGCTATGTTATAATGTAACATTAATAAGTGTGATTTTTATCACATATTAAGAACGATTCTAATTAAGAAATAGAAAGCTCATCATTTTTTATTGCTTGCCAAACGTAGTAAAGCTTGGCTAAGCTTAGGGTCGCTCACGAAGTCGGCGGCACTACGTAACATTTCTTGTGTTTCCGGGGGGATGGATTTAGAAGGCTCAGATGAGGTCGTTACAGGAATAGTTTTATTTCTTAAGCGAACTTGAATTCTTTGTAAGTCTTTTAATCCTTCAAGTTGAGATAATTTAGATACATATTGGCTCTGTAAATAGCTGAGTTGACTAATCATTGCCTGATTTTCACCAGTAATAATTAAAGAGCCATTTTGATAACACACGACTTGCCATTGTTCCGGTTGGGGCAATAAGGGTTGGATTATTTTCGTAAGTCTTTGCCATTGCGCGACTTGCGTTGTTAGAAACGTAAGGTTTCCTGTTTTTATGTGTTTTCCGGTTTGTTGAAAAACGTTATCGGGTTTAGACATTGATCATTCTCAAATGGTTTCTTGTCCTAATCTTAAGCGTTCATTTCAACCGATATCAAGGAAGAGATCATAAGGAACTTGAGTAAGAACAGTTTCAAGAGGTTTTTATGCACACGCGTCGTATTTTATTAGCGTTTTCACTTGCCGCTTCGGCAGCATCGGTTGCTTTTGCAGATTATCAAAATATTAACCAATCTACTGATTCAGATCGATTGGAACAGTTATCAAAAACACTATCTCAAGGCTCATATACTCATCCTGATGATTTAGATCTTCCGGCGAGTGCAAAAGTTTCAGTGACTTTACGTGAGAAAACAGTTGAACTCAACAATGATTCACTGGCAAAGAAATACGGCACTACGACAGCTAAAAACTCATTTAAAACCTCTTCTTCAAATCCTTATTCTTGGTTAGTTTCTCATCCTCTTCCTGATACAGTACGTGTTTCTTCTAACTTTGGTGGTCGTACCATGGGTGGTCGTGCAGAGCATCATGGTGGTTTAGATATGGCTGCACCAAGTGGTACGCCAATCTATGCGACTGGCCCGGGTATTGTGACTAAATCAGGCTGGGGCACAGGTTATGGCCAATATGTTGAAATTAACCATGGTAATGGTTATTTAACACGTTACGCGCATGCTTCACGCTTAATGGTTCGAGTAGGTGATCAGGTTTCTGCGGGTGACCATATTGCTAATGTCGGTTGTACAGGCCGTTGTACTGGTCCACATTTACATTATGAAGTAGTTAAAGATGGTCAACGTAAGAATCCATCAACTTATTTGGCAATGTTGCCTTAATTGCATTGCCTCTAAGGTCAAGGTTATTAAATTTATGAATTTGAAATTAACTTAAACCTTTTTTAACGTAATGATTGTATAAAAAAACGCCTTTATTGGCGTTTTTTTGTTATTTTGTTTACTGTTCGGTCAATGACTATTCATTCAGAAAATAATAGGCCCCCCCCACATTCACCCGTGGCAATAACTTGAAAGGGGTAAAACGTGGTAAAAATACAAAGTAGATTAGAGAACAAGGAACAGGTGAATTATGGCGTTTTACGGTGACTCCGACGCACAAGAAACCCAAGAATGGCAAGATGCATTCGATTCAGTTTTACAACACATGGGAACTGAGCGAGCGGCATTCTTGTTGGAAAAACTTTACCAACAAGCAATTGCTAAGCATGTTCCAATTCAACGTCTCAATACACCTTACTTAAATACAATTTCTGTTGAAGAGCAACCTGCAATGCCAGGCGACCAAGATATGGAACGCCGTATTCGTGCATTGATTCGTTGGAATGCCTTAGCAATGGTACTTCGCGCGAATAAAACAGGTGATGATTTAGGTGGTCACTTGGCGAGCTTCGCATCAAGTGCAACATTATATGACGTAGGTTTTAACCATTTCTTCCGCGCTAACAGTGATAACTTTGGCGGAGATATGATTTATTACCAAGGACACTGTGCTCCTGGTATTTATGCACGTTCATTCCTTGAAGGACGTTTAACTGAAGAACAGTTAAGTAATTTCCGCCGTGAAGTTGGCGGTAACGGTTTACCAAGCTATCCACATCCATATTTAATGCCAGACTATTGGCAATTCCCAACTGTATCAATGGGTCTTGGTCCAATCATGTCGATTTATCAAGCGCACATTCAAAAATATTTGATGAACCGTGGCTTGATCAAAGAAGAAGATCGTAAAGTTTGGGCATATCTCGGCGATGGCGAGATGGATGAGCCAGAAAGCTTAGGCGCGATCTCACTAGCTGGTCGTGAGAAGCTTGATAACTTAATTTGGGTAGTTAACTGTAACTTACAGCGTCTAGATGGTCCTGTACGTGGTAACGGTAAAATTATTCAAGAACTTGAATCAATCTTCCGTGGCGCAGGCTGGCGTGTCATTAAAGTAGTATGGGGTCGTCATTGGGATCCATTACTAGCTAAGGACACAAGTGGCGCATTAAAAGCACGTATGGAAGAAGCTGTTGATGGCGACTATCAGCGCTATCAGGTAAAAGGCGGCGCATATACACGCGAAAAATTCTTTGGTAAGTACCCTGAAGCTGCGGAACTTGTAAAAGATTTAAGCGATGAAGATATCGATAATCTTAACCGTGGTGGTCATGACCCTTACAAAGTTTTTGCTGCATATGCAGAAGCGATGAAAGCAAAAGGTCAACCAACAGTAATCTTGGCGAAAACTATTAAAGGTTACGGTTTATCTGAAGAAATTGAAGCGGTGAACAAAACTCACCAAATCAAAAAGATGCAAATTGACTCTTTAAGATATGTACGTGACCGTTTCAATCTTCCATTCACAGATGAGCAATTAGAAGAGCTTCCATTCTATCGCCCAAGTGAAAACTCTCCAGAAATGAAATATATGAAAGCGCGTCGTGAAGCGTTAGGTGGTTACTTACCTGCACGTCGTCGTGAGAGTGAATCTTTAGCGATTCCTGATCTATCTGTATTTGATGCAGTGTTGAAAGGTTCGGGTGGCAAAGAGCAATCAACCACTATGGTGATGGTTCGTTTAATTGCTGCTTTACTTAAAGAAAAAGCAATTAAAGACCGCGTAGTGCCAATCGTTCCGGATGAAGCACGTACTTTTGGTTTAGAGGGTATGTTCCGTCAGCTTGGTATTTATGCCGCTCACGGTCAAAAATATACACCGGAAGACCAAGAGCAGTTAATGCATTACCGTGAAGCAAAAGACGGTCACATGTTACAAGAAGGGATTAACGAAGCAGGTGCGATGAGTGCATGGGCTGCGTTAGCGACAAGTTATTCAACCAATAACTTGCCAATGATTCCAATGTACATGTACTACTCAATGTTTGGTTTCCAACGTATTGGTGATATTGCATGGGCTGCGGGTGACGCACAAGCTCAAGGTTTCTTGTTAGGTGCGACTGCTGGCCGTACAACATTGAACGGTGAAGGCTTGCAGCACCAAGACGGTCATTCTCACATCTTGGCGAACACGATTCCAAACTGCGTATCTTATGACCCATGTTTTGGTTATGAGTTGGCTGTCATCGTACATGACGGTTTACAACGTATGTATGTGAACCAAGAGCGTGTGTTCTATTACTTAACGGTAATGAATGAAAACTACGAGCATCCTGCAATGCCAGAAGGCGTTGAAGAAGGCATTAAACGTGGTATGTATTTATTCGAGAAAGATGAAAAAGCAACTGTTCAGTTACTTGGTTCAGGTGTAATCCTTCGCGAAGTGATTAAAGCTGCGAAAATCTTACGTGATGAATACCAAATCCATTCAAACGTTTGGAGTGTAACAAGCTTCAATGAATTGGCACGTGATGGTATGGCATGTGAAGAATACAACCGCCTACACCCACTTGCTGAAGAAGTTAAAGAATCTTGGGTATCTAAACAATTACGTGGTACGGAAGGTATCGTAGTTTCTGCGACCGACCATATGCGTGCTTACAGTGAACAAATCCGTGCTTATCTTCCAGATGGTCGCCCATTTGTTGCATTGGGTACAGATGGTTACGGCCGTTCAGATACACGTGCGAACTTACGTAGTTTCTTTGGTGTTGATGCTGCGCACATCGTTGTTGCTACCTTGAAAAAATTAGCTGACGAAGGTGAAGTAGACGCACGTTTAGTGAAAGATGCAATTTCTAACTTTGAGCTAGATACTGACCGTCCGGTTGCATGGGCGCCGCAAGCACATCCGGAAGTTCAGCCAGTTGCTGAATACAATGAAACACAAACAGGTGAGGGGAACTAAGCATGCAAATTAAGACCCCTGATATTGGTGTAGATAAAGCAAACGTCGCTGAAATTTTAGTAAAAGTTGGCGACCGTGTTGAAGTTGACGACAGTATCGTTGTGCTTGAGTCTGATAAAGCAACTGTTGAAGTGCCTAGCACTTCAGCAGGTGTCGTAAAAAGTATCTTGATTAATCAAGGTGATGATGTGACTGAAGGTGTTGCTTTGATTGAGATCGAAGCAGAAGGTGCGGCACAAGCAGCACCGGAACCAACACCAGCTCCTGCGGCTGAAAAGCCAGCTGCTCCAGCACCGGCGCAACAAACTCAGGCTTCAGCTCAACCTGCTGCTACATCAACTGCAACTGTTGAAGTGACTGTACCTGACATCGGTGTTGAAAAAGCATTGGTTGGTGAAATCCTCGTTAAAGTGGGTGACCAGATCGATGTCGAACAAAGTATTGTGGTTGTAGAGTCGGATAAAGCGACTGTAGAAGTTCCAAGTAGTGTTGCTGGTACTGTAGAAAGTATTCAAGTGAAAGAAGGCGATACCGTTAAAGAAGGTGTTGTTCTTATTCAAGTGAAAACAGCAGCTGCATCTAATGCGCAAGCAGAAGCTCCTACTACTACACCAGCTCCAGCTGCGGTAGCAGAACCGGTTGCTGCAAAGCAAGAAACTGTGGCAGCGGTTCCAGCTCAGTCTGGTTCAGTTGATATCAATGTTCCTGACTTGGGTGTAGACAAAGCTGTTGTTGCTGAAATCTTGGTTCAAGTTGGCGATAAAGTTGATGTAGACCAAAGCCTTGTTGTTGTTGAGTCAGATAAAGCAACTGTGGAAGTTCCAAGTACCGTTGCTGGTGTTGTAAAAGCAATTCACTTGCAAGCAGGCCAACAAGTTTCACAAGGTGTATTGCTTGCAACAATTGAAGCTGAAGGCCAAGCACCTGCTGCTGCACCAGCGGCAAAAGCAGAAGCAGCCCCAGCTCCACAGGCAGCAGCACCTAAAGCAGCCGCTCCTGTTGCAACTCAGTCTGCACCTGCGGCGTCTACATCTGGTACTGATAAGTTAACGAAAGAGCAAGAAGCAGAAAACGCTAAAGTGTATGCTGGTCCTGCTGTTCGTAAGCTGGCTCGTGAACTTGGTGTGATCTTGTCACAAGTTAAAACTTCTGGTGAGCATGGCCGTGTTGTTAAAGAAGATATCTTTGCTTATGTGAAGAGTCGTTTAACTGCACCGCAAGCTGCACCAGTAGCTCAAGCTACTGCTGCTCCGGCTGGATTGCCGTCATTACCTGACTTTACTGCTTTTGGTGGCGGTGAAGTAAAACCAATGACGCGTTTACAGCAAGTTTCTGTACCACAGTTGTCTTTAAACAACTACATTCCACAAGTAACTCAGTTTGACCTTGCGGATATTACTGAGCTAGAGGCTTGGCGTGGTGAGTTGAAAGACGGCTTTAAGAAACAAGGTGTGAGCCTAACAATTTTGGCATTTATTGCAAAAGCAGTAGCACACTTGTTGAAAGAAGAGCCTTATTTCGCGGGTCACTTAGCAGATGATCAGAAATCTGTATTACTCCGTAATGAAATCCATATGGGTATTGCGGTTGCAACTCCAGATGGTTTGACAGTGCCTGTACTACGTAATCCTGACCAAAAATCAATTAAGCAAATTGCTGTTGAATTAGGTGAGTTGAGTAAAAAAGCGCGTGATAAGAAATTAACACCGAAAGATTTACAAGGTGCTAACTTCACGATCACAAGCTTGGGCTCAATTGGCGGTACAGCATTTACGCCACTAGTTAACTGGCCACAAGTTGCAATTTTGGGTATTTCACCTGCAACGATGCAGCCTGTATGGAATGGTAAAGACTTTGATCCACGCTTAATGTTGCCGTTGTCATTGTCTTATGACCACCGTGTAATTAATGGTGCGGATGCAGCGCGCTTTACAAATAAACTTACGAAACTTCTTAAAGATATTCGTACTTTATTAATCTAATGCTTTGAAAGAACATACTAAAACCTCGCTTCGGCGGGGTTTTGTTTTAATGTCTATTTGACTTAATTTTAGGTTAATCTACAGATTAAGCAGGACTTATCGAGAGTGAGGAGACATTTCTCGTTATTACGTAAAGGAGAAATAGTAAATGTTGGGTTTTCTGAAAATTATGTTGCCCTTGTTGTTGGTTGTATTTTTATTGATGGGAATATGGGTCAGTATTTTGCACTTCCCTTGGGAGTGAATGACTTATGTTGTCATGGGGATTGAAGTGTTTGTCGCTACTCTGATTTTACCCCTTGAATATCAAACTGGAACAAGTAGCAGCCATATTGGTTTTATCAGTATAAGTGCTTGTCTTGCAGTGCTGTTAGGAATAGCCCGTTTATTCGTATGGACATGGGTAAAATTTTTTGCCTGAATATTTGAAAAATAGATTTAGTCGAATATAATAAGCCCATACTTCATTGGGGAGTAGCCGCTATTCACAGCAAATGTGAATAGGTGATGGTCAACATAATTGTTCAACAGAACATGGTCATCATAGCTTAAACGTCTCATCGTTCCTGAGTTGGCAAGACCTTTGATTTACCACTCTGCAATCATTTTATGATATTTGGCTAGCAGGAGGGGTAGGTCATAGGCATTTATGCTAGCCAGAGAACCGACATGCAAGAATTTCTGATTTCTACCTCGATTGTTGCCCTCGCTGAAATGGGCGATAAAACTCAATTGTTGGCACTTTTATTATCTGCACGTTTTCGTAAGCCAATCCCTATTTTAATCGCGATTCTTTTAGCAACTTTAATTAACCATGGTATTTCTGCTGTGCTTGGGCAGTGGATTACAACGGTTTTAAGCCCTGCAATCTTAGTCTGGGTACTTGCGGTTGGTTTCATTGGTATGGCGTTCTGGATGCTTATTCCAGATGAGCTTGATGATGAAACGGCGAGTATTAATAAATGGCAAAAGTTTGGCGTTTTTGGCGCAACTTTTATTTTGTTTTTCTTGGCAGAAATTGGTGATAAGACCCAAATTGCAACAGTCGCTTTAGCTGCACGTTATGACAGCATTTTCTGGGTAATGTTAGGCACAACTTTAGGAATGATGATTGCCAATGCACCTGCTGTATTTATTGGCAATAAGTTGGCTGAACGTTTGTCTATTGCGCTCATTCATAAAATTGGCGCAGCTATTTTCTTCATTGTAGGTGTTTCTACGCTCGTACAGCATTACTTCTTTTAAATGATTTTAAGCTTATAAAAAAACGCACTCATTAAGAGTGCGTTTTTTTATAGGTAATTTTAATAGTTAAATTTCACAGTAAAGTTAATTTGACGTGGATTACCTAAAGTCACCAAATTTTCGTTGAGAGCACCTGCATAGTAATCTTTATCAAATAGATTGCGGATCGCAAGTTGGGCACCCCAACGCTCAGCATCATAACCCGCTTCGGTATCGAATACTGTATAGCCTGGAACATGCACATCTAAACCATCAACGGTTTTATAAGTTTCACCTCGGAAACCACCACCTACATACCAACCAAGTTTTGATGATGGATCAAATTTGTAACGAGCTGACAAGCTATAAGCGTGTTCAGGAATATTGTCGAGCGCTTTCCCTACATTGCTTGCATTTGCATCTTTACTAATTTCTGCATCAATTGTGTAGGTATATGCAGCCGTTAATTTTAAACCTTCTAAAATTTCTGCACTAAGTTCAGTTTCAATACCGCGAGTTAACTGTTCACCACGTTGTACTTTATAGCCACTATTCGCAGTATCAGTAACCAAAACATTCTGACGTTTTAGATCATACCAAGCGATAGCACCTTGAATTCGTTGACCCGGACTTTGTAATTTCATCCCGACCTCAACCTGCTTTCCTTTTTCTGGCTTAAATGGGTTGCTATTTACGTCAGTACCACTATTTGGAGTAAATGATGTAGCGTAGCTCACATAAGGTGCCACAATATCATTGAGGGTATACATGACAGAAGCACTGCCCGTAAATGCATTATCTGATTGTTTACTCGCATTGCCAGTTACTAAACTTGTAGTTTGGGTTTGTGCCCAATCTTGACGTCCTGATAAGCTTAAAAGTAATTGATCATTAAGCTGAATACGGTCGCGTAAATAGAGCCCTAGATATTTGAGACGATTGATATCACGTACATTTTGCTTCAATGTCACGTTCTGACCATAGATAGGGTTATAGATATTTAAATCACCAATATCATATTTATCATTGGTGTAATCACTTTTTTCCTGAAAAGCATCGACTCCAATATTAATGTCGTGCTGCATGCCATATAGATCAAACTGTTTATTTAAACGGTTATCGATGGCGAAGCTTAAGTTATCAATAACTTGGTGTCGGCTGTTATTTCTACGGCTGATAGTCGTGTAATCAATTTCACCTTGTTTATCTTTTGCCCAAAAGTTACTACCTGTACGAGCAAAGACTGCTTTGCCATCCATTTCGGTTTTTTGTACGGCAAAATTCTGGTTAAAGTTCCAGCCATTATCAAAAGTATGTTTAAACGTATAACCAGTGCGATAAACATCTGCCTCATATTTACCGAAATTAGGATCGCCAATATATAAACTACGATCTATAGGTCCATTAGGGTTGTCTTTTAATGTACCAATTACAGGTAAACCTTGCTGACGAATATATTCGCGGTGTTGATAGCTTGCGATTATAGAGAGGTCGGTGTTATCACCGAGGTCAAAATTATAAGAAGGCGAGATATAAAAATTTTTAAAATAAACATAATCGGTCGGATCATCTTGATCAGAGATACGTCCATTTAAACGGAAAGCACCTTTTTCACTATTGTTTGGGCTGTAGTTTAAATCGAATGTTCCTTCTTTAAGGCTGTAACTACCATAAGTCATGCTAGCACGTGCAAAGCTTTCTGCTTCTGGTCTTTTAGTCACTAAATTGACCATACCACCCGGAGCAACTAAACCGAAATTAATAGAAGCAGGACCTTTTAAAATTTGTACCTGATCCATGCCCGATAGTTCGGTGGCAACATAAGTATTTTGGCCTACCCTTAAACCATCGACATAGACCGAATCAGAAGAAGTTTGCCCACGGATAATGAAATCATCCCAACCGCGGCGACCAAGTTTCCCAGCTTCTACGCCTGCAACACCTTCAAGTGCATCTGCTAAAGTTCTTGCTTGTTTTTGGTCAAGTTGTTCACGGGTGACGACAGAAACTGATTGAGCAGTTTTAAATAGAGGTGCATCTGATTTTAAAGCTGAATTTGCTTTTGTTGCGACATAAGAAGTGGGGTTTTCTTTTTGTGCTTGAATAGAAATAGTGGGTAACACATTGGTTGAATTTTGCTGTTCTGCCGGTTCTTCAGCATGACTTGTTGTCATTGAAGTAAAAATAGCAACTGCTAACAAAGTTTTTGAAGTTGAAAAAGCAAAGCGTTGAGTCATGGGAGGCCTAAACAGCGCAAAAAGTAAATTTGATAATGAGAATTATTTTAATTTATTGCAGTTTAATTTTAAATAACATTATGATTCATTTATAAAATAAGAAAACCAAAATCAATTTTAAAATATTATGAGAAAAATAAAGTAATTCATTGCATGAGTGATTGAATCCCATTATTTTATTATGGAAATAAAAATATCTAATATTTAAAGTTTTTTTTGGGGAATTTTATGGGGTTTGAAAAAACAACATCACAGATATTATTTGATAATGGCGTACACAAATGTATCAGTTTTACCAGTTTGGTCAAAGGGGAAGGCATACAAGCCAATCAATTTTTAATTATTGATCATGAGCGTGCTGCCGTGATCGACCCGGGTGGTGATTTGACCTATGTTCCGTTGACAATGGAACTTAATAAATATACGCGCCTTAAAAATCTTGATTATGTGATGGCTTCGCATCAGGATCCAGACATTATCACCTCAATGCCCCGCTGGTTAGTCTATACCGATGCTAAAGTGGTGGCCTCAAAATTATGGGCACGTTTTTTACCTCACTTAAATTCATCATTTATGAGTGAGCGTATGAAAGGGAATTGGGAAGACCGTTTGATTGAGCTGCCTGATCGTGGTCAAGTGATTCAATTAGGTGAATCGAAACTTGTAATTATTCCAGCGCATTTCCTACATTCGGTGGGTAATTTTCAGTTTTATGATCCCGTTGCTAAAATTTTGTTTTCGGGCGATATGGGAGCATCCATCGTAGATGATGCAAGTCAGCCTCTAAAAGATTTTGATAGCCATGTGATGAAAATGAAAGCTTTTCATCAACGTTATATGTGTTCAAATAAAGTCATTCGCTTATGGGTCAACATGGTTCGTCAGATGGATATTGAAATGATTGTCCCTCAGCACGGTAGTCCATTTATTGGTAAAGAGATGATTAATCAGTTTTTAGACTGGATTGAAACATTACCATGCGGTGTTGATTTAATGACAGAACAAATTTTTAGCTGTCCAACATAAAAAATAATGTTCGACATATTGAGTCCAATTTGAAATTTTTTTAGGATTTCGCGTCGCAGAAAAATTTTTGATGACGAGAATTTGAATAAAAATGTTATCTCAAGTTGCGACTCCAGATGAATGCCTACGCTGTGGGGCATGTTGTGCACATTTTCGGGTTTCATTTTACTGGGCTGAGGCCGAGTTAATGGAAGAACATCTAGTTGAACCTTTGACACCTGTCTATTCATGTATGCGTGGAACCAATCAGCCTGAGCCCCGATGTCAGGCTTTGACGGGTGAAATTGGTAAAGAGGTGGGTTGTTCCATCTATGCGGTGCGTAGTTCTACCTGTAGAGAAGTGCAGATTGCTGATGAGCAGTGTAATAAAGCTCGTTTAGCGCACCAGCTTATTCCTCTTATTCAAGTTAGCCCGGCAGATTCAGAGAATGATCACGACTATGATCAGGTGAGTTAAATATAAGCTAACACAATAATAAGTGGGAAATATTTAGAGTAGGCGAATATCTATTGCTGAAAAAGGCAAAGATAATATGAAAATTGCATCGAAATTTGTTTATAATAGCTCACGGAATTTACCAGTGAGATTGTTATGCTGACCATCGTTCAAGAAGCGCTAACCTTCGATGATGTCTTATTACTTCCTGCCTACTCTACTGTTCTCCCAAAAGATGTCTCTCTAAAGACACGTTTAACTCGCGGCATTTATTTAAATATCCCATTAGTTTCAGCTGCAATGGATACAGTGACTGAGTCACGTATGGCGATTGCAATGGCGCAAAATGGTGGTATCGGGATTTTGCACAAAAACATGGATATTGCTGCTCAAGCTGCAGAAGTACGCCGTGTGAAAAAATTCGAAGCGGGTATGGTGAAAGACCCTATCACTGTAAGCCCTGAAACTACAGTACGTGAACTGATTGCAATTACCTCTGCTAATAACATTAGTGGTGTACCTGTTGTTAAAGACGGCAAGGTTGTTGGTATTGTGACAGGCCGTGATACGCGTTTTGAAACCAATTTAGAACAACCTGTTAGCAACATCATGACAGGCCAAGATCGTTTAGTCACTGTACGTGAAGGCGAGTCTAAAGAAAATATTCAAGCATTATTGCAAAAACACCGTATTGAAAAAGTCTTGGTCGTTGGCGAGAGCAACGAACTTAAAGGCTTAATTACAGTAACTGACTTCCGCAAAGCTGAGAGCTATCCAAACAGTTGTAAAGATGATCTTGGTCGTTTACGTGTTGGTGCTGCGGTAGGTACAGGTGCTGATACACCAAGTCGTGTGGAAGCATTGGTTGAAGCTGGTGTTGACGTCATTGTTGTTGATACAGCACATGGCCACTCTGCTGGTGTAATTGAACGTGTACGTTGGGTGAAACAAAACTTCCCTCAAGTACAAGTGATTGGTGGCAACATTGCAACTGGTGATGCTGCATTAGCATTATTAGATGCAGGTGCAGATGCTGTAAAAGTGGGTATTGGTCCTGGTTCTATCTGTACAACACGTATTGTGGCTGGTATCGGTATGCCACAAATTTCTGCAATTGACAGCGTTGCTAGTGCACTAAAAGATCAAATTCCTTTAATTGCAGATGGCGGTATCCGCTTCTCTGGCGATATGGCAAAAGCGATCGGTGCGGGTGCAAGTACGATCATGGTTGGTTCATTACTTGCAGGTACTGAAGAAGCGCCGGGCGAAGTTGAGTTTTTCCAAGGTCGTTACTACAAAGCATATCGTGGTATGGGTTCATTAGGTGCAATGGCGGGAGCAACTGGTTCTGCTGACCGTTATTTCCAAGATTCAAAAGCGGGTGCTGAGAAGTTAGTACCAGAAGGAATCGAAGGCCGCGTTCCATATAAAGGCCCAATGGGTAATATCGTTCATCAAATGATGGGTGGTTTACGTTCATCGATGGGTTATACAGGTTCAGCTGTGATTGAAGATCTTCGCCAAAATGCGAAATTTGTGAAAATTACTTCAGCAGGCATGTCTGAGTCACATGTTCATGATGTAACGATTACTAAAGAAGCTCCGAACTATCGTGTTGGTTAGATTTTGGTAACCAAAACAATCAAGAAAGCCGTCAGTACACTGACGGCTTTTTGTTTTTGGTGTAAAGTAAATCCGATGAAAAGAGATATGGCGGAATAGCCATATATGAAATGAGCCACGGCTGAAGTGGCGTAAAAATGAGATAAGCTATGAGTTATTTTGGAACGGATGGTATTCGTGGAAAATTTGGGCAAATGCCGATTACGCCAGAGTTTGCTTTAAAACTCGGTTTTGCTGCAGGGAAGGTATTAAAACGAACGAGTCCGAAAAATAAACCACTTGTTGTATTAGGAAAAGATACTCGTTTATCCGGTTATATTTTAGAGTCTGCTTTGCAGGCGGGATTAAATGCTGCTGGTGTATATGTTCACTTACTTGGACCATTACCGACACCGGCAATTGCACATCTTACCCGTGCCTTACATGCACATGCAGGGATTGTTATTTCTGCATCACATAACCCATATTTTGATAACGGGATTAAGTTCTTCTCAAGTGAAGGTAAAAAATTACCAGATTCATTGCAGGAAGAAATTAATAAAGAATTAGAAAAAGATTTATTTATCGAAGACACTGCAAACTTAGGTAAAAGTGTTCGTGTGACCGATGCAAATGGTCGTTATATCGAATTTTGTAAATCTACATTCCCATATCATTTTGATTTAAATAATTTAAAAATTGTTGTGGATTGTGCTCACGGCGCTGCTTACAGCGTTGGCCCTTCGGTTTTCCGTGAACTCGGCGCTAAAGTTGTCGCTTTATACAATGAGCCAGATGGTTTAAATATTAATGAAAACTGTGGTTCAACTCATCCAGAGAGCTTACAAAAGGCGGTTGTGGAACATGGGGCTGACTTAGGTATTGCCTTTGATGGTGATGCTGACCGTGTAGTGATGGTTGATAAGTTCGGTAACTTAATTGACGGTGACCACATCTTATATATTTTAGCGACTCAGGCAAAAAACAAGCCAGCAGGTGTTGTTGGTACGGTAATGAGTAACATGGCACTTGAAGTGGCACTTGAAAAAGCAAATGTTGGCTTTGTTCGTGCAAAAGTCGGTGACCGTTATGTATTACAAGCCCTAGAAGAAAATGGATGGGTAACAGGTGGTGAGCCTTCTGGCCATATTCTGACTTTAGACAAGAGCACAACAGGTGATGCGATTATTGCAGCATTACAAGTGTTAACCGTGATGGTTGAGCAGAACAAAGCGCTGCACGAATTGGTTCACGGCTTTAAACTGTACCCACAAGTTCTTGTAAATGTACGTTTGGAACAAATGCTTGATCCATATTCTATTCCTGCATTAGTTGCTGAGTTTAATAAAGCTGAAGAGCAGCTCAAAGGACGTGGACGTATTTTAATTCGTAAGTCTGGAACTGAGCCAGTCATTCGTGTCATGGTTGAAGGTGATAACGAGCAAGAAGTGAAAACTTTAGCTGAACATTTAGCAAATGCAGTTCGTTCACAGGCACAAGTCGCATAAGGTGTATGGCATGAGTGATGTCATTAAAGATTTAAGTGAATTGCGCTTAAGCTATGAACAAGGCGAGTTGTATGAGACTCAAGTTGCTAGCAATCCCCACGAGCAATTTCTAGGTTGGTTTAATCATGCCTTAGCAGCTAACTTGCATGAACCGTATGCAATGTCATTAGCAACTGCGAGTGCTAGTGGTCGTCCGCATGTCAGAACTGTGTTGTTACGCGGTGCGACAGAAGCAGGTTATGATTTCTATACCAACTATGACAGTCAAAAAGGTATAGATTTGGCAGAAAATCCATATGCTGAATTGTTATTTTATTGGCCAAGTCTAGAGCGTCAGGTACGAGTAGGTGGGCATGTTGTAAAAATTCCTGAACAGGAATCTACAGACTACTATCATAAACGTCCACGTGATAGCCAGATTGCAGCTCATATCAGTACTCCTCAAAGTGGCAAAATTGAAAGTCGCGAATTGTTACAACAGCGTTTTCAAGACTTGCAACAACAGGTTCAAAGCCGTGAAGTACTCGATAAGCCGGAGTTCTGGGGTGGATACCGTCTACAGCCAGATTATTATGAGTTCTGGCAAGGGCGACCAAATCGTTTACATGACCGCTTGAGTTATGAAAAAATCGACGGTCAATGGACGTTGCACCGACTGATGCCTTAAATGACAAAAATACAAATTAAACAAAGACCTTTATTGACACGCCCTGAACAGTTTCAGGGCGTGCCTCCGTTTATTGCCGAAATTTTGGCAAGACGGGGCGTACAATCCGAGCAAGAACTAGAGTTAAAGCTTAAGAATTTATTGGCTCCTGAACTCAAGGGGTTGGACGCTGCTGTAGCATTAATGGATCAAGCCATCGATGAGCAGAAAAAAATAGTTATTGTGGGGGACTATGATGCTGATGGCGCAACCAGCACTGCTTTAATGATGCTCGTGCTTCGCGATATGGGAGCACAAGTCGACTATTTGGTACCGGATCGTTTCAAATATGGCTATGGTCTTACTCCTGCCATTGCTGAGCTTGCTCATCACACCTATCAACCCGATCTATTAATTACAGTAGATAATGGAATTTCTAGCCATGCTGGTGTTGATGCAGCACATGCTCTAGGCATGCAAGTGATTATTACTGATCATCACTTAACGACCAAAGAAACCCCACTTGCTGAGGCGGTGGTAAACCCAAACCAATTAGGATGTGAGTTTCCAAGTAAGGCACTTGCCGGTGTTGGCGTTGCTTTTTATGTACTTGCCAATTTGGCGAGTCTACGCAATAGACAGGGTAAAAGCACAAGTAAAGTGACTCAATATTTAGATTTAGTCGCTTTGGGAACTTATGCCGATGTTGCTGTTTTGGATTATAACAACCGTATTTTGGTTGATGCCGGTGTAAAACGTATTCAGCAACATCAGTGTCGAGTGGGAATCTTAGCCTTACTCGATATCGCTGGTCGGGAAGCTACTTCAATACGTGCTCAAGATTTAGGTTTTGTGCTCGGACCGCGCATTAATGCTGCTGGACGTATGGAGAGTATGCGTATTGGGATCGAGTGTTTATTAGCTGATACGATGGAAACTGCATACCCCATTGCTCAGCAATTAAATCAGTTAAATATCGATCGCCGTCAAATTGAAGGGGAGATGAAGCAACAAGCTTTATCTGCTTTAGACAGTTTACAACTCTCACAACAAGATATTCCCGCGGCGCTTGTTCTGTTTGAAGAAAACTGGCACCAAGGTGTCATCGGGATTGTCGCGGGACGTTTAAAAGAACAGTTTCATCGCCCAACGATTGTGTTTGCTCCAGATGAAGATGGTATTCATATTAAAGGCGCAGCACGTTCCATTGATGGGGTGCATATTCGAGATACCATTGAACAAGTTGCCGAACAACATCCTGAGCTGGTGAGTCATTTTGGTGGACATGCGGCAGCGGCAGGCTTAACGATTCGTAAAGAAAACTTTGAAGCTTTTAAAACCGTATTTAATGATTGTGTAGCTGCTATGGATGAATCAATCTTTCAAGCGACATTATGGACCGATGGTGAGCTACCTGTCTCTGCTTTGCAATTAGATACCTTAAACTGGATTGAGCAATTAGGTCCGTGGGGACAAAAATTTCCACTGCCTCAATTTGAAGGATATTTTAAAGTTATCGATTTTCGTTGGCTCAAAGAGACACATTTAAAGCTTAGATTAGCGATAGACCAATATAGTTTCGATGCTATTGCTTTTAATGCAGCAGGTCGCTTCGAGTTTGATCCGATGCGTGACCATGTGCATTTGGTTTATGAAATAGACCGTAATGTCTTTAATGGTAATGTGAGCTTACAGCTACGCATTGTGCATTTAAATCAATAAAAAAATCCGCTCAATTGAGCGGATTTTTTTTAATCTAGGTTAGATTAGAAGCGGTATGCTGCACGAACACCATAAGTGTTGTCGTTATCACCGAATCCAACACGACCTTCAACACTTACTTGCTGATTTAAGAATTTTTTAGCATTGATACCAAATTCATCTTTATCAGTTAAGTCGTTATTGTAGTAGTCCACACCTAAACTTAAAGTTTTATCGATGTAGTAGTCACCGCGAACTTTATATTCGTCAAGGTCACCAAACGCACCATAAGCTTCAAGGTTTACGTCATGTTGACCAACTTGAGTTACATACTTAGCACGAACGGTAGGATCTGCACCGTCTTTACCGTCTTTCTCGTCGTAACCTTTAACACCTAGAGCAAGTAATAAACCAGGAGCTGGTAAATAACCTACTTCTGCAGCATAAGTAGTCACTTTACTGTCGATATTAGTGTTGTCGATTTCACGTTCGTTTCTGCCTACATCACCGCTAAGGTAAAAGTCAGAGTTAGGAACGAAGTACTCAACGCCTACGCCATATTGAGTGTCTTTTGTGCCGCTGTTATCGCCATAGTTAACATGTGCGTTAACGTTACTTGCACGGTTTAAGAATGCTGCTTCTGCAAGCGGTGCATTACGTGTTTGAACAGGGTTGAAATAATAAGTCCCATCAACACCGAATTTGCTTACGCTGCTGCCGTTATCTGGATCAAGATAATTGTAAGAACCACCAACTTCAGCTTGGTAAGCGTTTGCTGCGCCACTTACTGCAAGAGCAGATAAAAGAGCTGATGCAATTGCTAGTTTTTTCATGGAATCTCTCCCCTCTAAAAACGATTTTATAAATGTTTTGTTACAACTTTTAGTCTAGAGCAAAATCATTTACCGTCAATCTTGTCCAAGTAACTGGACTGTAACCATGTGCTTTTTATGTAACTATATTTAATTTAATATATTGATTTTAAATAATAAAAAAACAATGTTTTATTTTATTAAAAATGAGGAGATTTTGTGTAGAAACTTAAAAATGCTGGAAAAGTACCCAATTTTGTATGGGGATGTTACAAGTTAAGCTTAAAATCTACTGAAAGAAAATTAGCAAACTTATTCAATGAAATAAGAGTTAGCGATTAAAGCAGGTTCGAAGATAACCGTAGCTATGATAAAATATTCGACTGTTTATCTGCTTTTATGGGAACACTCGCGTGGAAATTAATCCTTATCTAAACCAATTGAAAGACTTAACTGATCGTAGCCAAACACTACGGGGGTATCTTTGACTACGATCTAAAAAAAGAACGTTTAGAAGAAGTTTTACGTGAGTTAGAAGACCCTGCGATCTGGAATGATCAAAACCGTGCTCAGGCAATGGCGAAAGAAAAGGGCGAACTAGAAAACGTTATTAATGTATTAGATGGCTTATCTACACAGCTTGAAGATGCAAAAGCAATGTTGGATTTGGCTGTAGAAGCTGATGATGAAAGCTTGCTTGAAGATGTTCAGTCTGAACTGAGTACTGCTGAAGAAGAATTAGCAAAACTTGAATTCCGCCGTATGTTTAGCAATCCAATGGACCCGAATCCTTGCTATGTCGAGATTCAGGCGGGTTCAGGTGGTACAGAAGCACAAGATTGGGCTTCAATGCTATTACGTATGTATATGCGCTGGATTGAACGTCATGGTTTTAAAGCAGAACTTATGGAAGTGTCTGACGGTGATGTGGCTGGTATCAAATCTGCAACGATTCGTGTTGAAGGTGAATATGCGTATGGTTGGTTACGTACAGAATCTGGTGTACACCGTTTAGTACGTAAATCACCATTTGACAGTGGTAACCGTCGTCATACTTCTTTCTCTGCGGTATTTATTTCTCCAGAAGTCGATGACAATATCGAAATTGATATTAATCCTTCAGATGTTCGTACTGATACTTACCGTGCATCTGGTGCAGGTGGTCAGCACATTAACAAAACCGATTCGGCAGTACGTTTGACGCATATTCCGACTGGTATTGTAGTGGCATGTCAGAACCAGCGTTCACAGCATGCGAACCGTGATCATGCATGGAAACAGTTACGTGCAAAATTGTATGAATTAGAAATGCAAAAACGTAATGAAGCCGCTCAAGCACTTGAAGACTCGAAGTCTGATATTGGTTGGGGTAGCCAAATTCGTTCTTATGTACTTGATGACTCTCGAATCAAGGATTTACGTACGGGTGTTGAAAATTCAAATACTGGTGCGGTTCTTGATGGTGACCTTGATCGTTTTATTGAAGCGAGTTTAAAACAGGGGTTATAAGAGTCTTTTGAACTTTTAATTCTCTATAACTCTTAAATTTTTAGCGATTAAAACGGCAAAGCAGTTCAGTGTTTGGAAGTTAATCGGAAAAATACGATATGAATATCGAAAAAAATAGATATGAATATCGTAAAAATACGATATTATGTTTCCGAAATGCTGAACAAAGCTTTGTTCGTTTACAAGACGTGTTGAGCCTATGGATATTGATGCAATTAGCAAAGCCCTAGCCAATCCTCTGCGTCGGCAGATTCTGCAATGGTTAAAAGAGCCGGAGCATTATTTACCAGTAGAAGAGTGTGGTGGTAGTTTTGAAAAAGGGGTTTGCGCAGGTCATATTGAACGTTTGGGTAAAGTAGCTCAGTCTACGATGTCCAATCATTTGTCTGTATTACAGCAGGCGGGTCTCATTCAGGTCCAAAAATATGGACAATGGTCTTATTTTTCACGTAACGAAGCTTTGATTCAGCAATATATCGAACATTTAAAACAAACACTTTAAAACAAATAAAGTGTAAGTCGAGGCGATCATGGCTGAACTCAATACTCCCTTAACAGTTGGTGATTTTGAAATTAAAAATCGACTGGTAATGGCCCCATTAACACGTGCGCGTAGTGGCGAAAGCCGTGTTCCAAACGATTTAATGGTGGAATATTATCAGCAACGTGCAAATGCCGGTCTCATTCTCACTGAAGCAACAGTGATTGGTTCAAAAACCGTAGGTTATGCAGATACTCCGGGACTATGGTCACAAGAGCAAGCACAAGCATGGAATAAGATTATTGAAGCAGTTCATGCTCAAGGTTCAAAAATTGTAGTTCAACTGTGGCATGTGGGTCGTATTTCACATCCAGAGCTTTTAGATGGTGATATTCCTGTTGCACCGAGTGCGATTCAACCTGCGGGTGAAGTAAGTTTATTACGCCCTAAACGTCCATATGTAACGCCACGTGCGCTTTCAATTGAAGAAATTCAGGAAATTGTTGCTCAATATAAGCATTCAGCTGAATTGGCTAAAGCAGCAGGTTTTGATGGCGTTGAGTTACATGCAGCAAATGGTTATTTAATTGACCAGTTCCTTCAAAGTAATACTAACCAGCGTGATGATGAATATGGTGGTCCGGTTGAAAACCGAGCTCGTTTGTTATTAGAAGTAGTTGATGCCTTTATTGAAGTGTGGGGAGCTGGCCGAGTAGGTGTGCATATTGCACCGCGTGGCGACTCGCATGATATGGGTGATGAAAACCCGCTAGCGACATTTGGTTATGTGGTTGAACAACTCAGCCAACGTAATGTGGCTTTCATTTTCTCTCGTGAATATGAAGCAGCTGATAGTATTAGCCCACAATTACGTAAAAAATTTAATGGTGTATGGATTGCCAATGAAAATCTGACACCAGAGTCAGCAAAACGTATCTTGCGTGAAGGTCAAGCAGATGCTGTATCTTTTGGTAAAGCATATATCGCTAATCCAGATCTTTTACAGCGTTTAGAACAAGGCTTACCATTAAATGAACTTCAACCAACGACTTTATATGCTAAAGGCGCTGAAGGATATACAGACTATCCGGCTTTAGAAGCTTCATAAGTTCATAATATTATTAAAATTTACTATGTGCTGAACTTGCTCTTTCGTGAGTTCAGTAAATGACTTTTCTTGTATATGGTAGAGTTTAGGTATCGAAACTCTGCCATTTTTTTTATCTATGTTATATTTTCCGCAGTTTTTGAATTTTGACTATTTGAGGCAAACCGCTTGGCGACCCCATTTTGGTACAATACCGCACTTCATTTATTAAAACCGTTTTATCGTTGGCGGATAAAAAGACGTGCACAAAGTCTAGAATTATATCAGCAGGAATGTCTGGAAAGATTTGGGCCGTTTGAAGCACCGAAGAATGTAAAAGCGATCTGGTTTCATGCTGTTTCAGTCGGGGAAACCAATGCTGCACAGCCTTTAATTGAGTATTATCTAAAACTTGGGCAGCCAGTCTTAGTGACCAATACCACGAAAACAGGTCAGGCTCGTGCCAAGTCACTTTTTCTAAAAGAACCTTATTTAGATTTATTTCAAGCCGTTTATTTGCCTGTAGACCAGAAGCCTCTTTTAAAAAAATTTTTTGAGTTATATCAGCCAAAGCTTTTAGCGCTGGTTGAAACTGAACTCTGGCCAAATTTAATCGATCAAGCCAAGTTACAGCATGTACCTTGTTTGCTGCTTAATGCTCGGTTGTCAGAAAAATCTGCAAAAGGATATGGTAAAGTCTCGGGTTTAACCGCAGGTATGTTAAAACAGCTGGACTGGGTGTTAGCGCAAGATAGTGCAACTCGTCAGCGTTATGTTGAGCTTGGTTTAGACGAACACAAAAGTCAGGTCGTTGGTAATATTAAATTTGATATCCATGCACCAGAGGCTTTTATTAAACAAGCTGCCCAATTGCATCAGCAGTGGTATCTGGAAAATCGGCAGGTTGTGACGATTGCCAGTACACATGCACCCGAAGAACAACAAATTTTGGAAGCACTCGCACCTTATTTAAATTCAGATCGTAAGTTGGTGTGTATTGTGGTGCCTCGTCATCCTGAGCGTTTCGATGAAGTATTTGAAATTTGCCAAAATTTAAATTTAATTACGCATCGTAGAAGTATGGGCCAAAGTATTCATGCCAGCACGCAAGTTTATCTCGCTGACAGTATGGGTGAGCTCTGGTTATGGTATGCCTTAAGTCAGGTGTGTTTTGTAGGCGGTTCTTTAAATGAGCCGGGTGGTGGGCATAATATTTTAGAACCTATGGTTTTAAATGTACCTACTGTAGTTGGACCGCGTTATTTTAACTTTCAAACGATTGTCGATGAGTTCATTGATGAAAATGCTGTGCTTATTGCTCAAGATGCACAGCAGGTCGTTGATATCTGGTTAGCATGTCTGGCAGAACCTGAGGCGACTGAACAGTTAGTGGCACAGGCGCATAAAGTGTTGCAACGTAATCAAGGTTCCTTACAAAAACATATCGGGGTGATTAATCGCTATCTGGCCGAAAAATCATGAATATTGTTTTACTAGAGTCTGAAGATGTTCAATCGGATACATGGTCTATCCATTCAAAACGTCAATTACAACATTTGCATGAACATCTTGATATTACAGTCGGCCAGAACCTGAAAGTTGGTATTCGCAACGGCGCCCGTTATATCACTGAAATTGTTTCAATGAATGAGCATGAAGTCCGTATACGGCCTATTCGTGAAGAACCACTACCAGCAAAACTTCCGGTTCATTTAATTGTAGCTTTACCAAGACCTAAAGTTTTACGCCGTCTAATTATGGACAGTGTGACTTTAGGTGTTGAGAAGATAAGCCTGATTCATAGTTATCGTGTTGATAAAAGCTATTGGCAAACACCTTTTTTACAGCAAGTAGACAACTACGTTACGCTGGGACTTGAGCAAGCAGGCGATACAATTGTTCCTGAAATTCAACTCTATAAACGCTTTAAACCTTTTGTTGAAGACATCTTGCCAAACTTAATTACGCAGGAAACACCTGCCTATGTGGCTCATCCTTATGCTGAGCAACGTATGCCAATTAATATTAGCCATGCTTGTAGTGTAGTGGTCGGGCCGGAAGGGGGATTTATTCCTTACGAAGTAGATTTGCTCATAAAAAACGGCTGCCAAGCTATGAGCTTAGGCAACCGTATTTTAAGAACCGAAACGTCTATTTCTTATATTTTAGGTCGTTTGTTTAGCTGATGTTTCAGGGTTTAAAGCTGGTGGATTAGATACCATTTTTAATTCCTGAATTGGGTAAGGAATATCAATATCATTTTCATTGAAAGCTTGTTTTACTTGAGCTTGAATATTACTAATAGATGAAGAAATATCAGTTTCAGTGGTATCAACCCACCAGCGTACAGTCAGGTTAACCGAGAAATCTGCTAAAGCTGTGACATTAACCGAAAACGCAGGCTGACTCAGTACATTTCGGTCATTGTTGAGAATATCTAAAATAATCTGTTTTGCTTTTTGCTCATCATCGTCATAGCCAATTCCGACTACAAACTCGCAGCGTCGTTGTTGATAAGCAGTATTAACAGTTAAGGCACTTGTATAAACCGTTGCATTTGGAATAACAATACGGCGACCATCCGGTGAGCGTAGGAAGGTTGCACGGATCTGGATGTCTTCTACAGTTCCTTCAAGTGAATTCACCACAATTGAATCGCCAATACGGAATGGCTCGCTCAATAAAATCAAAATACCTGAAAGCAGGTTTTGAAAAATATCTTTAAATGCAAAACCAATGGCGACCGAACCGATACCTAGCGCACTCATGAGCTGGCCTGGTGTGAACCCTGGAATCATAATGACAAGGGCTATTAAGAAACCAAAGAACAAGATCGCTGTACTACCGACACGGTTTAAAACTAAAACTAGATTTTGACGAGTATAAGAGCGATTTTCTAAAGTCTTACGAACAAAGAACTTAAATAATTTGGTCAGTAGCCAAAAAATAAGAAAAACAACAATTGCAATGCAGATATAAGGTACACGTTCCCAAAAACTATCTACGATTTTGTCGATAGTGGTATAGGCATCATGGTATTTCTCGGTATGCGCTAAAACTGTTTGAGTGGTTTTAGTACCTGCTTCTTGCAAAAGTTCGCCTGTATTTTTTGCAACATCCGTTAAGGATTTTTGTTCATCAGCCACGACAAGTCTCTAATTGAATAAATTCAGAAAGCCTTTTCAGCTTCCATCATAGTAGGAGATAAAATGTGCGCCTACTATAATGAGTTCATCTAAATAATAAAGTGTTTTTTAATTAAAAGTATTCCGTTCCTTTTTGTAAGATTTGTGTCGGGGTTTGAATAGTATCGGTACCAGAGAAGTAGTAAAAAAAGCCTGCTGTAGAAATAAGGCTAATTAAAATAGCGATTAAAATAAGCCAAGCCATCAGTTTTTCTATAAACGTTGAAGGCCGAACGGGACCATATTGATTAGTGCCCGCTGTACCAGAAGCAAGCAGTAAATAAAGCATAAAAAAGAACTGAACGACTGGAATAAATAACAGTAGTCCCATCCAGCCACTTTTATTTAAATCATGTAGGCGTCGAACGACCAAAATAATGTTGAGATAGATCAGAAATAGCCAGAAAGCCCAGACCATTAAAGCACTTATACCGGAGAGAGAGCTGTAAAACTCAAAATTAAATAGATCACTTGAAAGCTGAAAACTTCCAAGAAACGAAGCCAGTATAAAATAGCCCACGATTGTGACTAAATAAATCAGGCCATATCCACCTAAATAACTCATTCGGTTAAAGCGGCCATGAATTGAAAAAGGGCTGTCTTTAAACGGGAGTTGAGGTGGACGTGAAGAGGGAGTTTCGGCAAACATCTTATTTTATTCCTGCACTGCTTCTAAAAGCTAAAATAAACTTTGTTGATGGTCAAAACCATCAAAACTTAAAAAAATTATAAAAGTAAAAGCTATAGACAAATGTTTTAAATCAACTTAATTTTATAAAAATGTTCACAATTTCGTATGCTTGAGTAAGTGATTAATATATGACCAAAGTCGCATTGTCTAGGCTTTGAAAGAGTCATCATACTGAAAAGGCAAACAAATAAGATCCAGTAAAATAATAGCCACAGTCTCGAGATGGGATGCACAAGATCAAGGAAGTTGCGTATGAATGAGATCTATCCAGTACCAGAGGAATTTAAAAAAACTGCTCGTACTGTTGAAGCAGACTACTTTAAACGTTATCAACACTCTATCGAGAACCCAGATGAATTCTGGGCAGAGCAAGCTAAAATTGTCGATTGGATAAAGCCATTTACCCAAGTTAAAAATACCAGTTTTGACAAAGACAATTTCAAGATTGAATGGTTTGCTGATGGTGAGTTGAACGTATCAGCAAACTGCTTGGACAGGCATCTTAAAGAACACCCTCACAAACCTGCAATTATTTGGGAAGGTGATCATCCTTCTCGTCATAAAATCGTTTCTTATAAAGAATTACACGACGAAGTCTGCCGTTTCGCCAACGTTTTAAAGAAATATGGCATTGGTAAAGGTGACCGCGTTGTGCTGTATATGCCAATGGTGACTGAGGCTGCAATTGCCATGTTAGCCTGTGCCCGTATTGGTGCGGTGCACTGCGTGGTATTTGGTGGTTTCTCACCAGACTCGTTGGCGAGTCGTATTGAAGATAGCCAAGCTAAACTTGTGATTACGGCTGACTCAAGCCTACGTGCCGGTAAGTTGTTACCACTTAAAGAAAATGTTGATTTGGCTCTAGCATTGCCGGGCACAGAGTGCGTTGAAAACGTGATTGTGGTTTACCGTAATGCAAACCCAATCGAGATGAAGCCGGGTCGTGATTTGTGGTATCACCTTATTATTATGGAGGTGGATGCAAACTGTCCTCCAGAACCAATGAAGGCCGAAGACCCTTTATTTATTCTTTATACCTCTGGCTCGACGGGTAAACCTAAAGGAGTGTTGCATACTACAGGTGGTTATCTGGTGTATGTGGCGAGTACCTTTAAAGAAGTTTTTGATTTAAAACAAGATGATGTGTACTGGTGTACCGCTGATGTCGGCTGGATTACAGGCCATAGTTATCTAATCTATGGGCCACTGGCAAATGGTACGACGACCTTAATGTTCGAAGGTGTGCCTCAGTATCCAACATGGGCACGTCTTGGTCATGTGGTCGATAAACATAAAGTCTCTATTTTATATACAGCGCCAACCGCGATTCGTGCCATGATGCGAGAAGGTGATTCGTATGTACGCGAAAGTAACCGTAGTAGTTTGCGTTTGTTAGGTTCAGTGGGTGAACCTATTAACCCAGAGGCTTGGAACTGGTATTACAACGTTGTTGGTGAAGGCCGCTGTCCAATTGTTGATACATGGTGGCAAACCGAAACAGGTGGTATTTTGATTGCACCATTACCGGGGGCAACAGCTTTAAAACCAGGTTCGGCAACGCGTCCTTTATTTGGTATCCAACCAGCTATTGTAGATGGTGAAGGCAATGAACTAGAAGGCGCTGCCGAAGGTAACCTTGTGATTAAAGATTCATGGCCGGGCCAGATGCGTACCATTTGGGGTGACCCAGATCGCTTTATTGAAGCTTACTTCTCGACCTTTAAAAATACTTATTTTACAGGTGATGGCGCCCGCCGTGATGAAGATGGCTATTACTGGATCACAGGCCGTGTTGACGATGTCTTAAACGTTTCAGGCCATCGTCTAGGTACGGCTGAAATTGAAAGTGCTCTTGTATCGCATGAATCGGTGGCAGAGGCTGCTGTTGTAGGTATGCCGCATGATATTAAAGGGCAGGGTATTTGTACTTTTGTGACCTTGCAGGCGGGAGTTCCCGAGTCGGAAGAACTGCGAAAAGAGTTAATTAGTTGGGTACGTAAAGTACTTGGACCAGTGGCTTCACCAGATGCATTGCACTGGGCACCTGCATTACCTAAAACCCGTTCGGGTAAAATCATGCGCCGTATTTTAAGAAAAATTGCAGCGAATGAACTGGATAGTTTGGGCGATACCTCAACCCTAGCTGAACCGGCAGTGGTGGATCAACTGATTGCGACAGTTTATCCTGATAGACAAAAATAACGTTTTAATAAAAAAGCCCCTATCGGGGCTTTTTTATTAGCCTGTTTAAGATTTTGCTAGAAAGTCAGCAGTATTTTGTACGCTTGCAAACATACCAAGAGCAGCTAAAAAAGCAGTTTGTACATCTTCGGCTTTAACAGTTTTTCCGTTATGGTTTAAATCACGGGTCGCAGTGGCATCTCCAATTAAGATGGGTTGATAACCTAACTCTTTGGCTGCACGTGTGCCAGAATCAATACAAATATGTGTCATCATGCCTGTGATCACGAGTTGTTCAATTTGATGTGCTTTTAAAAGTTCTTTTAAATTGGTTTCTAAAAAACTGTTTGGATAATGCTTTGTCACGATTAATGAATCACTGCCAGCACTGAGTTTTGGATGAAGTAACACACCTTCAGTATTTTCTTGAAAGAAGCTGGCTTGTGGCGGGTTAATATGTTGCACATAAATAATTGGTAAATCTTTTTCATTAAAATATTGCTCGAGCTGTTTTATTTTATCGAGCGCTTGATCTGGTCCAACCAATTCCATTTTGCCATTTTTAAAATAATCATTTTGTACATCGATAACTAATAGTGCTTGTTTCATGAGAATACTCTTGTTGGTATAAGATAAAACAAGGTTATTCTCTGCCCACAAAATCGGCTATAGTCCTATGAAAGCATTATCGCCAGTTTTCTTTCGTTATGAAAAATGAATATTGAATTAGACCCTATTGATCTAAAAATTATTGCATTGCTTAAGCAAGATTCTCGCTTAACAAATAAAGAAATTGGGCAGCGTGTCCATCGGACAGGACAGGCAGTAGGTGCTCGAATTGCTCAGTTAATGGATGCAGGTGTTATTAAAAATTACACCATTGCCGTGCAATACAGGCATAAACAATTTATTCATTTGCATTTAAATGAACTGCGCTCCTTTGAAGAAATTGAAAATTTAGTAAAGCAATATGAACAAATCGATGAGTGCTTTAAGGTTATGGGTAATGCGTGTTATATGATCGTTAGTCATTTCGAACCAGCAGAACTCAATGCTTTTATTGAAGTCCTCTCAAAATGGTGTCGTTACTCAGTTGAAACTGTTATTCGAGAAGTAGAGAAAGCTTAAAAAATAAAAGCTCCAAGCCGAGTCTTGGAGCCAATATGTCTTTATTTTTATTTATTGTTTTTATTGTCTTGCGCTGTTTTAACTGGAGGTTTTAGGCTGATTTAGCTTGAATTTCTACCTCCTTTTCCTGTTGTAGTTCTAACTGACGAACGAGTGGCAGAACTTTTTCACCAAAGTATTCCACCTCTTCAATAAAGTGTAAGAAACCTGAAAGAACCAAGTCGACACCTACATTTTTAAGCGCCACAATCCGCTCTGCAATTTGCTGAGGTGTACCAATTAGATTGGTTTTAAAACCATCGTTATATTGAACTAAATCTTCAAAAGTTGATTTTGCCCAGTTGCCTTCTTGTTCTGGTGAAGCAGCACCCGCTTCACGAGTTGCATCGCCAAACGCGTTGACTGCTTCAGTGTTGGCTTTATCAATAATTTCTTGAAGTACTGCTTTAGCTTCTTCTTCGGTATCTCGAGCAATAATGAAAGCGTTCACCCCAATTTTAACTTGATGGTTATTGGCTTTTGCTTTAGTACGAATATCTTCGATCTGTTTTTGAATTTCTTCTACAGTATTACCATTGGTGAAATACCAGTCAGACACTCGAGAGGCCATGTCACGTGCGGCACGTGAACTACCACCTTGAAAGACTTCAATATGTGGTTTTTGCAGAGGTTTTGGCTTAAGTGTGTAGTTCTGGAATTGGTAATACTTACCATCGAAACTATAGTTATCTGTGGTCCAGATTCCTTTTAGCGTACGAATAAACTCTTCAGAGCGAACATAACGCTCATCATGCTCAGGCCACTCTTCACCAATCGCATCAAACTCGCCTCTGAACCAGCCACTTACCACATTAATGGCAATACGACCTTGAGTTAGATAATCAATCGTAGCCAACTGTTTAGCTGCAAGTGCCGGTTTCCAAGGGCCGGGCAGAATAGCCGCAATCACTTTAAGTTTCTCAGTTTTTGCAAGTAATGCATGACTGAAACTCACAGACTCATGCTGGTTTTCTGCCCCGTACCCTGCCGTAAAACGAATTTGGGTGAGCGCATATTCAAAACCATTGTTTTCGGCTGCCTGTGCAAGTCGAACATTGTAGTCATAACTCCAGTCTGTACGCTGTTCGATGTTACTTACGACAAGGCCACCGCTTACATTTGGTACCCAATAAGCAAATTTAATTGGTTGTTGTAATTGCGTCATGGTGCTCTCTCCCCATTCGTTATTTTTATTTAGCTATATTGCATTTAGGCAACATGCGTTAATGATTTACCGGACTTATGATGCAAACGAGATTCTGCTGCATCGAGATTTGGTACAGCTGCTGAAGGCAATACTTCTTCTTGCTCAATTTGCTTGTTAATACCGAGCTCTTGATTCGCTTGCTGAGATTTAGGTTTAACCACTTCAGCACGTTTACCTTTCGCTGGCGCCCATTCTAAAATTGGCAATGCGCGTGCTACTGCTAGCGTAATGCGGTCAGATAACTGTTCACTTTTCACCGTATATTCAGGAGTAAAGTCGCGATCTGTTGCGTATACGCCAATTGGTAAAGTTTGCGCCTGAAAGAAGCTAAACAATGGGCGAAGCTGATGCTCTAGTACGAGTGCATGACGATCACTACCACCTGATGCAGCTAAAAGTACAGGTACATCTACTAAAGCAGTTTGTTCAACGAAGTCAAAAAAGTGTTTGAAAAGGCCTGTAAAAGAAGCACGGTAAACAGGCGTACCAACAATTAAGGCATCTGCTGCTTCAACTGCTGCAAGGTCATCTTGTACGCGCTGCGGAAGCTGGTTGCGATAAAATGCGCCGCCTAATAAGGGCCCGATTTCGCTCAATTTAATAAAGTGAACTTTAATATCAATTGCTTCAGATAACTCATCAAGAATGGCCTGAACCAGACTTTCGGTTTTAGATGGCGTATTCAAACCACCAGAAACAGCAACAATATTTAAGGGTTTTGATGATGCGATACCAGTCATGATTTGGTTCCTAAGCCTAAAAAAGAAGATTGGACTTATTAATCAACAATGCTGGCGAACTGTAAAATAACGAAATTGGTCAACCTTATCAGTTTTAAATATAAAACCCGAATAGTTGATTTTTATTTTTTAGTAGTAAGTTAAATGTCTGTTTTTATTTTATATAATTATTGGTGATATATTTTTTAGAATAAAAATAAAGCTTATATAAAAAACAGATTAATTTTGATTAAAAGGTAAAAAACATCTGAAAATCGAAGCAAAGGTCTGTATTTAACAACATTTTGCATAAAAATGGATAAGATGAGCATATCTTTCATCTAAATAGTAGGGTTACAATAGGCCATACTTATGCTCAAGATTACTTTAATCGCTTATGAATATTTTAATCGTTGATGATCATCCTTTGTTTCGTCATGCTTTGATTCAAGCAGTACGTTATAGCCTGCCGCAGGCACAAATTCATGAAACAGCTTCGGTTGATGAGTTTTATGAGCGTTTGGAAAATGGGGCAGAACCTGATCTGGTATTACTCGATTTAAACTTACCGGGTGCTTCAGGCTTTTCGGCTCTGGTCTATGTAAGAGCACAATATCCATCTATTCCTATTATTGTGGTTTCTGCACACGAAGAAGCGTCAATTATTCAACGTGCAATTGCGCATGGTGCAATGGGTTATATTCCTAAATCGGCTCATCCAAGTCATATTGGCGAAGCAATCCGTCAAGTGTTAGATGGGGAAATCTGGTTACCGCCAAACTTGCCATCAAATATTAATCTTGATCCGAGAGCGGCAGATGAAACTGCTTTGGCTGAACGTATTCAGTCGTTAACGCCTCAGCAATTCCGTGTTTTGATGATGGTTGCAGAGGGTTTATTAAATAAACAAATTGCTTATGAACTCGATGTTTCAGAGGCTACCATTAAAGCGCATGTAACGGCTATTTTTAGAAAACTAGGCGTACAAAATCGTACACAGGCTGTATTGGCAATTAGTGCATTAAATATTGAAGATAAAAAAATCTAAAATAAAAAAGACCTCAATTGAGGTCTTTTTTATATGTTCCACTTAGGCAAGGCAATCTTGCTTAGGTGTTAGGCTGTCGCAGTACAGTGGGTTAAGCGCACATTGCAAATCATCAATTTGTTCTTGGGTCACATAGCCCTTGCTTTTTAAATATTCAGCTACACGGTCATCACGCAAGCTTAAGAAAGCTGCATCATAAACACCTAAATCAACAAAGAGAGCTGCGGTTTCTAGGCTATTGAATCGGTCAAGGAAAATATCATTGCCATACATTAAGAAGATATGGTCAAGTTTTGCTTTTTCATCTACATGTAAACGTTCAGCAAGTTGATGTGGAGGTGTCTTAATAAACAGCAAGTCAGAAAGCTCATCGAACTGAGTCATATCTAACTGGTTTTCTCCGAGTTTGACATGACCAAGCCAAGCCTTGAAAACCAGAACAGCACCACCGCGTAGAAGCATACTCCAGATTTGATGGCGTGTTTCATGATCAAGGTTTTCACTTTCAGCAGTAAGGACTTTTAAGAAGTTCTCTTCTTGTTGCGCTAATTTATCAAATAAACCTAAGCCTTGCGGATGATATGCAGCAGGCACAAATACATCAAAATTTAGATCATGAAATACATTGAGTGCGAGAGGTACAGCACACTGATAAATAGTATTGAGTGCTTTGATATGTGTTTCGCTAAGCTTGCTATGCGGAAAAATACTTTGCCAATCTAACTCAGGAAGTAAGGCATTGGCACTGTATTGACGATAAAATTGTTGAGACGAGAGTTGCCCTTGTGGGGTGTTATCAGAAATATTCATGGCAGTTATCCTTTGCATTCATTCTAGAGCAGTGAAGCTATATAGATTGGAAATCGATTTGATAATTCGTTATACAATTTAAAAATTCGTTTTGAATATTTATGTGTCATGAAGAATGCAAGTAGAATACGACTAAAGTCTTATAAGGTGATTTTTTTAAATAATCTATTATAAAAACAATGATTTATTAAATTGTAACTAAGTATACAAGTGTTCACTTACAAAAAAGGTGGGCTTTGCCATAGAAAAAAAGGTATTGGAAATTTTGGTCAATGATTTAATGGGTAAAAGTAGACTTTTTGAGCAGTTCTGCCTATTGGCTTAAATTCAGTCAAACATTTTTGCCAAGAACCGCTCCCCAAACTTATCAAAGGTTGGGAAGCGATAAATGATTAGTCTGTCGTGCTGGCAATTTTAAGCCCAGATAACCATGCTCTTAATGAAGCAGGTTTTAACGGTTTTTTGAGTAAAACAATATTCAGTTCTTTTAATTGCTGCGGTAATTCAGGGTGCGAGTCCGCTGTAATTAAGGCAACAGGAACATCTTCTTGACGATTTTGAGTAATAAAATCAACGCCAAGTTGATTGTGGTTTAAGTGCTGGTCAATGAGCCAAACCTGAATATTCTCTTTTTGAATAATTTCTAGCGCCTGTTCAGGTTCAGTCGCTTTGAAAACTTGATAACCCCATCGTCCTAATAAACTACTCATTCCTTCAAGAATAGTTTCATCATTGTCTAGGCACAAAATACGGTAGGCTTTAGTTTTTAAAGGTACGGCTTGTACAGCTGGTGTTGCAACTTTTGGTGGCTCGACAATAGGTACTTCAATCATAAAGCATGAGCCTTTGCCCAACTCTGAGTAAACATGAACAGGGTAATTTAGCAAACCTGTCATACGTTGTACGATGGCAAGTCCTAGCCCTAAACCTTGTTCACCCCAAGGTGATAAATGCCCGCAACGTTCAAACTCTTGGAATAGCTTAATCCGTTGTTCTTCAGCAATCCCTGGTCCAGTATCCCAAACCCCAATTCGAATATGTCCAGACTGCTGCGCAGAGCGGAGTACACCCACCACCACTCGACCTTTAGCGGTATAACGCAAAGCATTACTGACAAAGTTCTGAATAATACGACGAATCCACTGCGGGTCGGTATCGATCCAGAAAGACACATCGTGGACTTTCAGTGAGATATTTCGCTGAGCAGCGATCGATTTAAACTGCAACTCAAGATCACTGAGCAAATCATGCAACGGATAAGGTTGTCTCTTTGGTTGTATGGTGCCGCCTTCCAAACGTGCAATATCGAGTAGGGCAGAGAGCATACTTTCTGCTCCATAGAGTGCTCGGTCAAGTTGTTGTAGGGTCTGGCGGTCTTCTTCGGTCGAAATACTTTGCTCAAGAACGGTACTAAACAGACGAGCAGCATGCATAGGCTGTAATAGATCGTGACTTGCCGCGGCAATAAATCGACTTTTTGACATATTGGCCATATCAGCTTGTTCACGTGCAAGCTGTTGTTCAGTTAAGGCATCGGCAAGCTGTTGTGTTCTATCTTTTACGCGGGCTTCAAGCACGGCTTCGTTCGCACGGAAGGCCGTAATATCGGCAAATGTCGTTACAAAGCCTCCACCTGCGATTGGATTTCCTCGCATTTGAATTACACGGCCATCTTTACGAATACGTTCAAATTCGTGAGCACTTCCCACTTTCATCCAGTGAAGACGTTTACGCACATGTTCTTCAACTGAACCGGGACCACATTCACCGCGCTCGGCGTTATAACGAATGAGATCGGCAATTGGGCAGCCTACATAAACGAGGTCTTTTGGATAACCAAACAGTTTTAAATATTGGTTGTTCCATGCGACCAAACACATATTTTTATCAACCACGCTTACCCCTTGGGTCATGTGGTCAATCATGGTCATAAGAAGGTTCTGATTAAAACGTTGCCACTGCGATGCTTGGTCTAAAATATTAGCCACTTGCCCTAAAGCGAGGCCGTTATTAATCATTGCTGTTGTGAGCAATGTACGTGCAGAAGCGGCACCGATAATACCCGCCAGATATTGCTCGGTAAAACGCCACCACATGCCATTGGCAATACTATTTGGGTTGAGGGTGAGGTGATTTTGCTCACAAAAATTTTCGAACGCTTGCGTAGTGGGTTGCTCACCCGTAATTCTTTTGGCTAGGGCAAATAAATCACCCACTTTTAAGCGGGCCGCATCATGCGGAAGATAGGTTAAATCAGTAGATGTGTGCGGTGATGGTAAAGGCTTTGTTTCATAATAAAAGAAGCTTTCTGCCTGAATTTGTTCAGCGACGCTTGGCCGATAAATTTTTGAAATCCAGATATATAAAACAATATTTAAACCGAGTGACCAAATAACACCGTGAGTTAAAGGTGCAAATGACTCAAAACCAAATAAAGATTCCGGGCGTAGGGCATTAATGCCGAAAGGACCGAAAAGTAAAATACTTTGAGCAGTTTCCTGATAGGCTTCAGGCAAGCTACGCAAAATAGTTGGAAATAGTAATGTATAACTCCACATTAAAAATCCAATAATAAGTCCTGCATAGACACCTTGACGACTTCCGCCACGCCAATACAAACCACCAATCAGGGCAGGTGCAAACTGTGCTACAGCACTAAAGGCCAATAAGCCGAAAACTGAAAGTTGGTTAATGTCATTAAAGAAATGGAAGAATAAAAAGCCAAGTAGCATCACCGCAACAATACTGATACGGCGGCTAAATTTAAGAACTTTAGGTAAATGCTTATCGTGACGTGACAGCAACTTAAATCGCCATAGAGCAGGCATAATCAAGTCGTTACTGAGCATAATAGACAATGCTACTGATGACACCAGTAACATGCCTGTTGATGCAGAGAATCCGCCTAAAAAGGCCAGTAATGCCAGCCACTCTTGGTTATAACTTAAAGGCAATGACAGCACAGCTACATCAGGCACGGTCAGAAACTTTGGTGCGGCATGCAAAGCCCAGCTTGCGATCGGAATAATGGCAAGAATAGTTAAAATGAGATAAACCGCGAACCATTTACGGGCACCTCGAATATGCTTCTCATCGCGTAGCTCGACCACCGCCACGTGGAACTGACGTGGTAAGCAAATAATGGCTAAACCCGCCAATAATGTTTGAATCCAGAAGGTTTCGGGTACACCAAAGAGCTGAACTTCCTGAAAAGTCTGGTTTACATCAGAGGTCATTTGGCTCAGGTTGGCCGGTGATTCAAAAATAAAAAATAAAGCGACACAAAGTAAGGCAAATAACTTCACAAATGACTCAAATGCAACTGCAAGCATGAGGCCGCCGTGTTGCTCCGTGTTTGCAATCTGCCGTGTACCAAAAATCATGGCTAAAATCGCAAGCACACTGGTGAGCAATAACACGCTGTTGGTCGTCGTATGAATATGCGAGCTTTGCTCCATAATGACTGAGGTACTTAAAGCAATCGCACGGAGCTGTAACGCGAGGTAGGGGATAATCGCAATAACGGCAAGAATAGTCACCAACGATGCGAGTACACCACTTTTACCATAGCGTGCCGCGACAAAGTCAGCGATTGACGAAATCGCATGATGCTGACGAACTCGACCTAGACGCCGCCAGATATCATAACCAAACCAGACAAATAACAGTGGACCTAAATAAATAGGTAAGAAGATAACGCCTTCACGTACGGCAGCCCCAGTTGCCCCATAGAATGTCCAAGAGGAACAATAGACACCTAAAGTTAAGCTAAATAAAAACATACGGCCACGCGTGCTAAGACGACTGGCATGCTTCTCACCAAAAAAAGCACAGACGAATAAAAGCGCAATATAAAGAGTGAGCACCCCAATAATCAGCCAGCTGTTCATATGACCTACATAAATGAAACCTTATGCCTATCATAACCCAAGCCGAAACAAAGCTATAAATTGATTAAATTTTAACGACCAAAGTCTAAGTTACGACTGAGCTGGAATCTTGCTAACTTTAATAATGAAAAAATACATTAAAAAAAAGTGACCAAGGTTGGGCACTATGTAAGGAGTTTGGTTATGGATCAAAGCCAAGTAGAACAGATTCTACGTAATCCAAAGTTTCAAAAAATGGTCAAGAAAAAAAGTGCATTAAGCTGGACGCTCACAATCATCATGTTAGTGCTTTATGTGGGCTTTATGCTACTTGTGGGCTACAACAAAGAATTTTTGATGAGTTCCTTTAGTGGTGGTGTAACGACATGGGGGATCCCGCTAGGTTTAGGAATTATTGTTTTATCTTTCCTACTTTGTGGTGTGTATTCCTATATCGCAAATAATACCCTTGACCAATTGAGTGAAGAAGCGTTGAAGGAAGTTGAAGCCATCACGCATGAGAAAGGACTACACTAATATGAAATGGAATTCATTCAAAGCGAAAGCCTTATTGGCAGCAGCATCGCTATATTCAACTGTTGCTATGGCAAGCCCGGACTTAGGTGAAGCAGAACAGCAAGCCACCAACTGGCATGCCATTATCATGTTTATCATCTTTGTTGGCTTTACCTTATTTATTACCAAATGGGCGGCTAAACAAACTCAATCGGCCCAAGACTTCTATACTGCTGGTGGTGGGATCAGTGGTTTCCAAAACGGTTTGGCGATTGCGGGTGACTATATGTCAGCAGCGTCATTCCTTGGTATTTCTGCAATGGTGTTTAGCTCAGGTTTTGACGGCTTGCTCTATTCACTCGGGTTCATGGTTGGTTGGCCAATCGTTTTATTCTTGGTGGCAGAACGCTTACGTAACCTTGGTAAATATAACCTTTCAGACGTAGTGTCATTCCGTCTTGAAGAAAAACCAGTTCGTACTTTAGCTGCTTTCAGCTCGCTTGTTGTAGTCGCGTTCTATTTGATTGCACAAATGGTAGGGGCAGGTCAGCTCATCAAACTATTATTTGGTTTGAACTATAACATTGCAGTTGTGATTGTCGGCTTGCTCATGATGGCATACGTGATTTTCGGCGGAATGCTAGCAACCACATGGGTACAAATCATTAAAGCAGTGATGTTATTAAGTGGTGCAACATTCATGGCCTTTATGGTGATGAAAGCGGTTGGTTTCAGCTTTAGTAACATGTTCACCCAATCAATTGAAGTGTTCAGTAAAGTTCATGATGTAAGCTTTGAAGATGCTGCAAAAATTATGGGACCAGGTAAACTTGCCGCAAACCCGATTGATGCCTTATCTCTTGGCTTAGCACTCATGTTTGGTACAGCAGGTCTTCCACACATTCTTATGCGTTTCTTCACGGTAAAAGACGCAAAAGAAGCGCGTAAATCGGTTGTCGTTGCAACAGGTTTTATTGGTTACTTCTATCTTTTAACTTTCATTATTGGTTTCGGTGCGATCCTTTTCGTATCAAACAACCCGCAATTCCTTGATGTTGCGAAAATGGCAATGACCGGCAAACTTGAGCTTGTTGGTGGTAACAATATGGCAGCCGTGCATTTAAGTGACGCTTTAGGCGGTGACTTATTCATGGGCTTCATTTCAGCAGTAGCGTTCGCAACGATTCTTGCTGTTGTTGCTGGTTTAACGCTTTCAGGTGCATCTGCGATCTCACACGATTTATACGCTAACGTATTTAAAAAAGGTCAAACCACTCCAGCTTCAGAGCTTCGCATGTCAAAAATCGCGACGCTTGGTTTAGCAATCTTTGCCATGATTTTAGGTATTTTGTTTGAAAAGCAAAACGTAGCATTCATGGTAGGTTTAGCATTCTCTGTAGCGTGTTGTGCAAACTTCCCAATTCTTGTTCTTTCAATGTTCTGGAAAGGTTTAACAACTCGTGGTGCGGTCATTGGTGGCGTAGTTGGTCTTGTAACAGCGGTTGTACTCATTATTCTGTCTAAAGCAGTATGGGTAGATACTTTAAAAATCTCTGACACCCCAATTAACCCGTTCAATGGTCCTGCATTATTTGCAATGCCTTTGTCGTTCCTTTGCTGCTGGTTCTTCTCGGTAACTGACAGCTCAGCACGTGCGAAAAAAGAACGCGCTTCTTTCGATGCTCAATATGTTCGTTCAATGACAGGTATTGGTGCTTCTGGCGCATCAGACCACTAAAATCAAAACCACTTGAACATCTCAAAAAAGCCCTACGGGGCTTTTTTTATTTATCTTATAAAGTGTATTGAAAGAAGCTCCTTAATAAAGAACAACTTGTTTATCCTATTTTTTGTACAGTATGATTTTCTATAATCCAAAACATAATGAAAAAATGGAAAATAATTAAATGCGATCTATCATTGAATTCTGGTCGAGCTTTCGATTGTTGCCTTCTGCATGGCTGCTGTTGGTGCAATTCATTTTACTTATTCTGGCTATGCTGACTTTTGATAATGAGGCTTACAGGACCTTAACTTGGGCGCTAGGGGTACTTGCATTACTCATTATTGCTAAAGTTATTCGCCAAACACCCATGTTCACTTTTCTCGGTCTCGCATTTGTCAGTGGGGCAATTATAGCTTCGGTCTTTATTTTATTAGGCTATAGCAATTTAACCATCCAGATTTTTGCCCATAGCTGTGAAGCCTTAGCTTACTTTTCGGCTGCTTATGGTTTATTTCGCTATATGTTTGCCGACCGATATTTAACCCGCGATGAGTTGTTTGCAGCTGCCGCAGTTTTTACCTTGCTGGCTTGGGGATTTGCATTTTTATATAACATTTGTCAGTTACTCATTCCTAATAGCTTTCAAAATCCAAACCACATCCATCACTTACAAACTTGGTTAGATTTACTGTTTTTAAGCTTTAGTTTGCAGTCAGCTACGGGACTGTCTGACTTAATGCCCCTTAGTCCACCAGCACGTGTTTTAGCGATGTTACAGATGTTTTGTGGTGTGATGTATTTGGCCCTAATAGTTACGCGTTTAATCGCTTTACAATATATCAAGCACACGCCTAAAAAGAATTCTGATAAATAAAGAAGGAGGTGTTTTAATTTATTTACACCTTTGTAACTGCAATATTATTTAAGTTTATTTAAAGTATTATCGGCTTTCTCTATTGAAAGATAAAACTTTGTTCATTCCTGAATGTCTTTATTGGCTTTAAGCCTGTCATTTTCATTAAAATAACATGGAGGATTTATGCCTTCCAAACAAGCGAGTTGGTTCGCAAATGTTAATCCCAATGTCTTTTTGGGTACGGTCATTATTATTGCTTTGTTCTTAGCAGTTGTTGTGATCGCTCCGAGTTCTTTTGAACTTCTCACGCAACAGTTAAAGCAGTGGATCACTGATTCTTTTAGTTGGTTCTATGTCTTATCGGTTGCCTTCTTTCTTATCCTACTCATTTATATTGCCTGTTCTGCGATTGGACGTATTAAATTAGGCCCTGACCATAGCCAGCCCGAATATAGTAACGGATCATGGTTTGCCATGTTGTTTACTGCGGGTATGGGTATTGGCTTAATGTTCTTTGGTGTGGCTGAACCTGTCATGCACTATGTCAACCCACCAAGTGGTGAGCCACAGACAATTGAGGCAGCACAACAAGCTTTACGTGTAACCTTTTTCCACTGGGGCTTACATGCATGGGCAATTTACGCCGTGGTCGGTTTAGCATTAGCTTATTTTGCTTATCGGCATAATTTACCGCTCAAAACCCGTTCAGCACTGTATCCACTAATTGGTAAAAAGATTTATGGACCCTGGGGCGACAGCATCGATATATTTGCGACCATTGGTACGGTATTTGGTGTAGCGACTTCTCTCGGATTTGGTGTTACCCAGATTAACTCTGGTTTACATTATCTATTTGGTATTGAGCAAAGCACCACTACTCAGGTTTTACTCATTATTTTTGTGAGTATTCTCGCTTCATTATCTGTGTTCTTAGGACTAGATAAAGGGGTCAAACGTTTATCAGAGCTAAACTTAGTATTAGCTTTAATATTATTAGTATTCGTTTTTATCGCTGGCCCTAGTATTTATTTACTTCAGACCACTATTCAAAACACTGGGCAGTATATCTCTAACCTTTTTACCATGACATTCAATTTATATGCTTATCAGCCGAATGGATGGATTGGGGGATGGACGATTTTATATTGGGCTTGGTGGATTTCTTGGTCGCCATTTGTAGGTATGTTTATCGCAAGGGTTTCACGTGGTCGTACCATTCGAGAATTTATTGTCGGGGTACTCCTCATTCCAACAGGCTTTACCATTATCTGGATGGGCTTTTTAGGAAATGCTGCGTTATTTAGCATTATCCATGAACATCAAACCACTTTGATTCAGGCTGTTCAGCAAGACTCGTCAGTTGCTCTATTTGAGTTTTTAGGACACTTGCCATGGTCAGGTGTCATGAATATTCTGGCGACTATTTTGGTGGTTTTATTCTTTGTGACTTCTGCTGACTCAGGGGCATTGGTTACTGACTACTTAACAGCAAAAACAGAAAATTCACCTACTTGGCAGCGCCTGTTCTGGACAGTGCTTATGGCGGTGTTGGCTATTATTTTACTCTTGGTGGGCGGTCTTGCGGCGCTTCAGTCTTCAATCATTATGAGTGCGTTGCCTTTTACCGTAGTCATGCTGCTAATGAGTTGGGGCTTAATAAAAGCCTTGCATCTTGATGTCACTAAAATGATAGCAATTCAAGAAGCTCGCATTACACCACGCGCCATTCATAACCCTAGAAGCTGGCAGCAGCGCCTTGGTTTAATCATGCATTATCCTCATAGTGAAGAAGAGGTGAAGCAATATATTGAAAAGCAGGTTTCACGTGCTTTTGAAAATATTCAGCATGAGTTTAGACGCCGTCATCTTGAGGTGTCGATTAGTGAAGTGGAAGATGGTATGCAGCTTCGAGTCGATCATCATCATGAAATTAATTTTATTTATAAAGTTGTTTCACGTGAAACAGTACCTCCAAGTTTTTTAATTGGTCGTACAGAAGCAGAAGACGGTCAATATTTTCAAGCTGAGGTATTTTTGAGAGAAGGCGGACAAAACTATGATGTAATGGACTGGACTCAGGAAGATTTGATTCAGGATATTATTGATCAGTACGAACGTCATTTACATTTCTTAAATATCGTACGCAGTTAATAGCCATAAAAAAAGGACTCAATTGAGTCCTTTTTTTTAATTCAATTTCTAAATTAAATTAGAAACGGAATTTAGCATTTAAGCCGATAGTTTGTGTATCGTAGCTAGACTTTTTAACGTCAGCTTTCATGTAAGATGCACCAACTGCTAAAGCAGGAGTGATGAAGTAGTTTACGTTACCACCCCAAGCTTGGCGGAATTCACCAAGGTCATTACCTTTGATGTCAGCTTCGCCATCGTTACCCACGAAAGTAGCGCCAACACTTAACTTAGGAGTCAAGTAAAGGTCAGTTTTTAAACCGTATTGGTTTTCTTGACCGAATGCACCAGCAGCTTCAAAACCGATTGCCATGTTAGTTCCATCGATTGGACCAACATATTTAGCACGTGCTGTAACAGCATCTTGGTCGTTTTGGATAGCAGCAGTTTGGTTAACAGCAGAGTAGATACCGTTACCGATGATACCGAAGTTATCTAAAGCGAATTGGTTAGCAACACTTGTATAACCAACAGTCATTAAGAAGTTAGGTAACAACATAGCACCAACTTCTAATGCATAACGGTCACCGTTGTCATCTTTAGAGAAGTTGTTTTTACCATCAACATCAGTGTGGTTGTAAGTTGCGCTAGCATATACAGGAAGGTAAGGAGTTGGAACGTATGCCTCACCTTTAACACCGTATGTACCAATGTGGTAGTTTACGTTGTTTTGGTCATATTGTTGATAGCTATAACCTAAAGACACGCTAGAAGCTTGGTTTAAGAAAGCTGCTTCAGCTAAAGGACCCTTAGCTGTATCAACATTTTTCAAATAGAATGTACCAGCAACGTCACCAGTGAAGTTTTTATCATTTGCAGTTGTGTCAACATATTCAGATTGACCTTGAACTTCAAATTGATAAGCATGAGCACCGGTCATGGCTAATAATACAGCAGTGGCTAAACCAAGTTTTTTCATAATCATTTCCAGCATTAACAAGAGATAAAGCTGGGGTCATTGTATTGTAACAATTTATGAAGTCAATAATAGATGAAACGTAATGTTAAGGAAATTTGACACTTATGTTAAAAATGGTTAAAAAAACAACAATTGAAGTGTATTATGTCAACCTGCTAAAAAAATGAACATTAACAAGAGTCTAAACCTTAAGTTTCATAGGGAATTGACACTAAATAGTTTAAAAATAATTACATTTACAATTGGAAAAAGCGATTTTATTAATCGGTTTTAACGTTAATTTATTTGTCGACTTGTTTAATAAATAGCCACTCAAACATTATTCTTTTTTCAATTTTGCTGTATTTTGAGTAATAGTTAACACTATTTTGATAAGTTCATCTAAATAATCTATCTATTTTGAATTATTATATAATTGAATAAAGCAAAGAAAACATGTTTTTAAACTAAAAAAACGATTAAAAAATTAATTCTGATCAATTTAATCAACTTTACAAAATTAGAGATAAGTCACACAATTCAATTGCAAAGTTCACTATCTAACATTTTTAGAGTTGGAAGTGCTTTCCCAGATACGATGTGTTATCACATCAGACTTTACGAGCTCAGCTTTCCCCAAGGTTGAGCTTTTTTTTATCTATAAGAAAACATTAATATTTATTAAAAAAAATACATGAAATTTCTTCTATTGAGTGTGTATAAAAAAGAACCCAGCTGAGGGCTGGGTTTAGGATGCTGGGAGAAACATCCAAGAGGAAAAAGAAGCTAATTATAGGATTGCGAAATTTACATCATCTGTAAAATGGAGTTTTGCTATAGCCATCATTTGCTCTTTCGATCAAATTTTTAAGAAATAGAAAAGATGAAAGCGTATATTGCGTTAATCGAACTTTGTTGCTGAACTTCTGTTCAGTAAAGTGCTAGGATGCGGATTAATTACTTCATTCTATAGTAGTGATCATGGTAGGACATTTACGGAGTACCAGCTAGAAATGTCAGGATTACGTTCAGAACATATCAGTAATCGACTGTTTTTCTTCATGTTGGTCATTATTTTGTCCTTACTGTTTATGGCGGTTCCGCTTATTGTCAGCAGTTATCAAGAGTACTTAAAAACTAAACAGGCTTTGGTTGAAATTAAAAGCTTAAGATCAATTGCTGAAGTTGCAAATAAAGTATCTAAAGAACGTGCGCCCGCAAATAAATTAATGTCGAGTAACGCTGCCGACTTTTTAAAAAATCAAAAAAACTTAAAAGAATATCGCCTCTCTGTTGATCGCCAACTTAATGAAACTATTCATATTTTAAAAGAAGAAGGTTATACCGATTTAGCAAATACTTTAGATACTAAATTTAGAGATGATTTAAAACAGGCTCGTGCTGTAGTTGACTATTATGTTGCAACTCCTGAACAAGCGAGAAGCTCTATACAATTCGATAATGCAATTTTGGCTATGTTTGGAGCTTGGGATAGCTGCCGAGAAGTTTTACAAAATTTGATGCTACAGTTAAAAAGTAAAGATAGCCAAATTAACAATTACTTTACTTTGATTGTGGTGTTGACCGATATGCGGGATCAAGCTGGTCGTACCGCATCTAATGTTATTGCGCCTGTGACCTTTAAAGAAACCATACCTAATGATAATCGGGCGCGGTCTTTGCAGACTCAGCAGCAAGCACGCTACTTATGGGCACTTGTAGACACACTACAGTCAGAGCAAGCTAAAACTCCGGAATATCATCGCCTTTACTCAAGGGTTAAAACTGAATTTTTAGATAAAGGCGTACCTATTGTGGGTCAGCTTTTAGATGAAAGCCAAAAGCACCAAGCCTATCATTTAAACGGAACAGAACTGACAGACCAAATCGTTGATAAATTTACCACGGTTATTGATTTGCAAAAGTTTTTACTTAATAAAAGCGTCTTGATTGCATCTCAAGAAAACTATTTGGCAAAAAAGAAGTTTTTCCTTACTTTGCTCATTTCAAGCATATCCTTAGCAGCAGCGTTACTTACACTAATTTATGCAAAGAGAAGGGTGTTTGAGCCTCTTATTCAGGCTCGTACCTTAATTCTTGATTTATCTCATAGCACAGATTACCCAATAGATGAGTTGAAACCTAAAAAAGGCGAATTTATTTCGTTGTTCGAAGCTATTGACCGTTTACAAAGGATGCTCAAGCAGCGAGATGCTTTTGAATTCCAGCTTAAAAATATTGCCAATACAGATCCATTAACGGGTGTATCCAATCGTTTGGCTTTATCTGAGTATTTAAAAATTGTTGAGAGTTACCCTCAAAAATTTTCTCAAACATGTTTGATGATTATTGATATTGATCGCTTTAAACACGTGAATGATCAATATGGTCATATTGTGGGTGACCAAGTGATTCGGCGTATCGCAGATCAATTAAAAGCAAATGTACGGGCTTCTGATTTAATTGTTCGTTATGGTGGTGATGAGTTTTTAATTTTGTTAGAACAAGTGCAGTTTTTAGATGCACGTCTCTTGGCCGAAAAAATTCGTATTGCGATTTCTTTAGAGGAAATTGATCTATCTAGTACGCAAGAAAAATTGCATGTATCGGTCAGTATTGGGTTTGCGATTGGAGCGACAAGCTGGATGGAGTTATTAGAGAACGCTGATCGTTCACTCTTAAGAGCTAAAGCTCGGGGACGAAATGTAGTAGAGGGATAGTTTTAAACCTTTGTAAACCTTATTTTGAAAAATCAAATTATTTATGTTTTATTAGGAGTTTATTGGATTGAAATATACTGAATTATGAATGTATTAGATAAAGAAAAAAGATTAAAAGAATTATTAGAAAATAATATAAAGAATGAAAAAATTGGTGCTGTAATTGCAATTACAGGATCTTGGGGCATTGGTAAAACTTTTTTTTGGAGAAATTTTTTAGATAAACAATTATCTGATGAACGAGTTTATAAAAAAGATAATGTATTCAATCGGAAATATGCTTATGTATCACTCTTTGGATTAGAATCTTTAAGCGATCTCAAAACTCAAATTTATAGCAATATAGAAAGTTATCACTCATCAATAGAAATTCCTAAATGGATTAAAAGTCTACCTTCAATTTTTAAAGATACTCGTATTACACAATTAGGAATCAATGCGCCAGTTAAGTTGATTGATAGTTTAATGTTTGCACAAGTCAAAGATGCCATCATTTGCTTTGATGACTTTGAACGTATGTCTAATAAGCTAGATATTAAAGATGTTATGGGCTTGGCAAACTATCTAAAATTAGAAAAAAATTGTCAAATTATTCTAATTTTAGATGAAGATAAAACAGAGGCCGAAAATAAGAATAAATATGGTGATTACAAAGAGAAGTTAGTTGATGAGACAATAATCTTAAACTCTGTTGAACCTTTGATTCGGGAGAATACTAAAGGTATCGATGAGAAATTAATTAACCTAATGATTGATTTTTCTGAAAAATTAGAAATTCATAATTTTCGTTTTTTTCAAAAAGTGATTAAATTATTTCGACACTTTCTTACTGAGCTAACAAAAGATATTGCCTATTCAACAAAAGAAATTATCTTAATTCGGATTTTACAAGGTTACTTAATTCAAGATTTTCCAAACTTTGAATATAGTTGGGATGATTGTAAATATGTTACCGAAAAGGAGAGAGAAGCTTGGAGCCCTATAAAGAAAAAAATTTATGGAAAATTACAAAATATATCTTACTCATTCAATCGTGAGGATGAGTGGCTTATCGAATTTAAAAAATGGTTCGAGCAGAGAGATGTAATTAACTTTAGTGAATTGAGTAAGTTAGCTAACTCAGAATTAATATCTGAGGAAAATCAAAATGTACGTAATAAGATTTGGAGAATTTTTGAAAAAAGACATAATTTGGAATTGAATGAAAAAGATCTAGAGTATATTGCGTCTTTAGAACCTAAATATTTAGGAATAGAGGGATTTCGCAATTCTGCATTTATGTATGAAATTCTACGTAAATATCTACCAATCGAAGAGAAAGCTGAGAAATTTAAAGCAGGAATTATAAGTTATATTCACTCAGACTTAACAAGAGCGATTGCCCAAGCAAATAAAGAGCGGCAATTATGGGGATATGAAAGTAATATTTTTTATGAGTATATTGATGATTTAGCTAAAGATTATGTTGAAGAAAAAACTATAAGTAATATTGCATCTTATTTTTTAAAGTGGGGTAATTTTGAGAGTGAAAATGATAAGGATCTGTTGCGAAAATTTTCATTTGATGAATGGTTTAAATATTTGACTGAAGAAATTTATAAGGAACCTTTTTTTATAGAGGGGGATGATAGCCTGATACAGTATTTAAAAAGATTATATTTAATAACCAGAGAAGATGATTCTATAGATTCAATAATTATAAGGGTTCTACAGAAAATTGGTCAGGAATCAGAATTTAATAAAAGATATATGCAGGATATTATTGAAAATCATTTAATGACAAAGACTTAAACTTTTTAAATAATTGATTATCCATTTTCTTCTAACCTCATCCATTAAAGAATGAAATTAGAAGAAAAGGAGTAGAAAATCACTTCAACATCGGTTTCAAGAAGCGGCCAGTATGAGAAATTTCAACCTCGGCTACTTGTTCAGGTGTACCTTCAGCAATGATCATACCACCGCCCGAACCACCTTCTGGACCTAAGTCGACAACCCAGTCTGCTGTTTTAATGACATCAAGGTTATGTTCAATCACCACAATGGTATTACCCTTGTTGCGTAGCTCATGCAAAATATCGAGTAACTTGGCAATATCATGGAAATGCAGACCTGTTGTTGGTTCATCCAAGATATAAAGCGTTTTACCCGTATCACGTTTCGCTAACTCACGAGCCAGTTTGACACGCTGTGCTTCACCACCAGATAAAGTAGTAGCCGCCTGACCTAAACGAATATAGCCTAGACCTACCTGAGTTAAGGTTTCTAAACGACGGTAAATAACTGGAATGGCACTAAAGAACTCAGCAGCATCTTCAACCGTCATTTCTAAAACATCAGAAATGTTTTTGCCTTTATAGCCGACTTCAAGTGTTTCACGGTTATAGCGCTTACCATGACAAGCATCGCAAGGTACATACATGTCTGGTAAGAAGTGCATTGCGACTTTAATCATGCCGTCGCCTTCACAGGCTTCACAGCGTCCGCCTTTTACGTTAAACGAGAAGCGACCCGCACTATAACCACGCGCTTTCGCTTCTGGGGTTTGAGCAAATAATTCACGAATTGGTGTAAATAGTCCCGTATAGGTCGCTGGGTTAGAGCGCGGTGTACGGCCAATTGGGCTTTGGTCAATATCAACGACTTTGTCCAGATGTTGTAGACCATCAATCGAGTCGAACTTTTCAGCTGTTAAGGTTGTTGCACCGTTGAGCTGTGTTGCAGCCAGTGGAAGTAACGTACGGTTAATCAGTGTTGATTTACCTGAACCTGAAACACCCGTAACACAAGTCATAATGCCAAGTGGGATGGTTAAATCGACATTTTTTAAGTTATGACCCGCTGCACCTGAAAGTTTAATTTTTTCTTCAGGTTTAGGTGGTTGAGTTCGCTGTTTTGGCACTTCAATTTTGAGTTTGCCTGAAAGATATTGACCTGTGAGTGAGTCGGCATGTTTAGCCAGCTCATCATACGTACCTTCAGCAATGACAACACCACCATGCACGCCAGCACCAGGGCCGATATCAATAATATGGTCAGCTGCACGGATTGCATCTTCATCGTGTTCCACGACTAATACCGTATTGCCCAAATCACGTAAGCGAATTAGCGTTTGTAATAAACGGTCATTATCACGTTGATGGAGACCAATTGATGGTTCATCAAGGACGTACATGACACCCATCAAACCTGCACCAATTTGCGAAGCTAGACGGATACGCTGGGCTTCACCACCCGATAATGTTTCGGCTGAGCGAGCCAGACTTAAATAGTTCAGGCCAACACTCACTAAGAAGTGCAAACGCTCACGAATCTCTTTAAAGATTTTATCTGCAATTTCACCTTTGGCACCTTCAAGGTTTATACCTTGATAGTAACTTTCGGCATCTCCAATCGACATGCGGGTAATGTCGGCAATGGTTTTATCTTTTACACGAACATGACGTGAAATTTCATTGAGACGTGAACCACCACATGCATCACAAGCTGCATTAGACAAATATTGTGCTAAATCATCACGTACATAGTTACTTTCAGTTTCACGATAGCGACGTTCAAGGTGTGGCAAAATTCCTTCAAAAGGTTGCACGCGTGTATGTTTACGGCCGCGTTCATCGATATAACTTAAATCGATTTTTTCTTTGCCAGTACCTTGTAAGAATTTCTTTTGCGTGTCTTTATCTAACTGATTCCAAGGTGTATCAAGTTGAAAACCAAAATGGTCGGCAACTTTTTGCAGCATTGAATAGTAATAAGGACGTTGACGATCCCAACCACGAATAGCACCTTCACTAATTGCCAGCTCAGGGTTAGGAATGAGTTTTTCAGGACTGAAATGGCTACGTGTACCTAAGCCATCACAGACAGGGCACGCACCAAACGGGTTGTTAAATGAAAATAAACGTGGCTCAAGCTCTGCGACTGCGCGATCACATTCAGGGCATGAGTGTTTTGCAGAAAAAACACGATCTGGGTGTTCGCCATTCATCCACGATAAAACTGCAATATCGCCACCTAAACGTAGTGCAGTCTCAAATGATTCAGCAATACGGTTGCCTAAGTCATCACGTACTTTAAAGCGGTCAACAACGACTTCAATGGTATGTTTTTTCTTTTTGTCGAGTTCCGGTGGCGTATCAATATCAATGATTTCGCCATCAACACGGGCACGAACAAAACCTTGACCTTGTAGTTGTTCGAACAAGTTGCTGTATTCACCTTTACGCTCACGAACAACAGGGGCAAGCAACATGAGTGCAGTGCCTTCCTCAAGGTTTTTTACTGCATCGACCATTTCAGAAACAGTTTGCGCAACCATAGGTAAGTCGTGTTCAGGACAGTAGGGCGTGCCGACACGTGCATAAAGCAAACGTAAATAGTCATAAATTTCGGTAATCGTACCAACCGTTGAACGTGGGTTATGACTGGTAGACTTTTGCTCAATCGCAATGGCTGGCGATAAACCTTCAATCGAGTCAACTTCAGGTTTTTCCATTTGCGATAAGAACTGGCGGGCATACGCTGAAAGTGATTCGACGTAACGGCGCTGTCCTTCGGCATACAAGGTATCAAAGGCAAGAGAAGATTTTCCTGAACCTGATAGCCCCGTAATTACCACAAATTTGTCGCGTGGAATATCGAGTGACACATTTTTTAAGTTATGGGTGCGTGCGCCTCGAATACGGATATGACTTTGGCTCATAAAACATCTCAATTGTGTATTGATGAAAATTTAGGTGTTGAGTGATCAGCCGCAGGGAGGTGTGACTGGTTATAAACAACAGACCCTATATATGATAACGATTTAAAATTGTTCAAGTGGTATAAAATGATTTAAAGCGACAAATTGTGACGGTTAAACGACAAACGACAAAATTTGTTTAATTAAGCAGGTTGTATTTTTAACATTCCTCATTCTACATTTCTACTCTAAGCAAATTTTAACCAGCAACATAATTTTACTAGACGACTGGTCTAATAGTTATTTATGATGAATGCATGAAACGATTAAATAAAAGCGAAACCACACGACAACACATTCTAGATACCAGTTTTGAACTGGTACTACATAAAGGTTTTGTCGGTGTTGGTTTGCAAGAAATTTTAAAGGCTTGTGACGTACCTAAAGGTTCGTTCTATCACTACTTTGCTTCAAAAGAGGCGTTTGGCTGTGCGTTGCTCGAGCAATACATGGCCAATTATAAAGTCCGTATGGAACAGCTTTGGCAGCACAGTGAGCAAAGTGCCCATGCCCGTTTAATGGCTTTATGGCAAGCGTGGATTGATGATCCGGTACATGGTAGCTGGGCTGAAAACTGCTTGATTGTGAAATTGGCAGCCGAAGTTTCGGACTTGTCAGAAGATATGCGCCAAATTCTAAATGACGGTGTGCACAAACTAACCCAACGTTTGGCTTTGCTACTCAAAGAAGGGCAACAAGAAGGATCAATTCCAAAACATATTGAACCTTTGAAAACTGCGCAAGTCATGTATCAGTTATGGTTAGGTGCTGCTTTACTCACAAAATTGTCGCAAGACAAAGCACATCTACATCTAGCCTTAGAAACCACCCAACAACTCTTAAAACCGATAGAGGAATAAAGCATGCGAAGTATTATCCATCGTAATTTTGGCGAACCTGTAGACGTTTTAGAGCAGGCGGATATGCCAAAGCCTGAGCCAAAAGCAGGCGAAGTGCGTATTAAAACCATCATGTCTCCGATCCATAATCATGATGTATGGACAGTACGAGGAAGTTATGGCTATAAACCAACCTTACCTGCGATTGGTGGCAGTGAGGCAGTTGGTATTGTAGATGCGTTAGGTGAAGGTGTTGAACATGTACAGGTAGGGCAACGTATTGCTGTTGCGGCTGTGCATGGCAGTTGGGCTGAATACTTTATTGCGCCTGCTCAAGGTATTATTCCACTCAATAATGAAATTGATGATGAAACAGCAGCACAACTGATTGGTATGCCAATTAGTGCACTCATGCTACTCGACTTTGTTAACGTTCAACCGGGTCAATGGCTCATTCAAAACACGGCGAATGGTGCAGTCGGTAAAACAGTTGCCATGATTGCACAGGCACGTGGTTTACCTGTGATTAATCTGGTTCGCCGTAGTGATGCAATTGCCGAGATGCAAGCATTAGGTATTCAACATGTTGTGGCAACTGATCAGCCGAACTGGAAAGAGCAAGTTAAACAGATTCATGGTGACCAACCTCTTATTGCCGGTGTGGACTCGATTGGTGGAAGTGCAAGTGGCGAAATGCTGAATTTACTCAGTGAAAATAGCCTGCTCGTTTCGTTCGGTAGTATGACTGGCGAAACCATGCAGATTTCATCGGGTGATCTAATTTTCAAACAAGCGACAGTAAAAGGTTTCTGGGCGAGTGTGGTTAATAAAGAAATGCCTGCCGAACGGAAAAAAGAACTCATTGTTGAGTTATTAACTTTAGCGACTCAGAAAAAATTAATCTTGCCTGTAGAAGGTGTATTTAGTTTTGATGAGATTAAAACTGCCGCTCAAAGAGCAACGCAAGGTGCTCGTCAAGGCAAAGTGTTGTTAAAGCCGTAAAACACTAAAAGATCAGTCGAGAGGCTGATCTTTTTTCATGTCTTTAAAATAAAAAGGAAAATTGTATGATTGGACAAATATTGATTGCGCTTATTGCGATATTACATGTTTATATTTTAGTGTTAGAGATGTTTTTGTGGGACAAACCTTATGGCATGAAAGCCTTTGGAAATAATGCCGAAAAAGCAAAACTCACCAAAGTCATGGCACAGAACCAAGGTCTTTATAATGGCTTCTTAGCAGCAGGTTTATTTTGGTCTTTATTGGCTGATGCACCATTTGCAACATCAATTGCCAACTTCTTTTTAGGCTGTGTACTGATTGCTGGTATTTATGGTGGTCTGACTGCCAGTAAAAAGATTATTTATATTCAGGCGGTTCCGGCATTGATTGCTTTAGTCGCTGTTAATTTTCTTTAAAAAGCGCAAAATACAGCGTTTTGAAATGGATATGACCAGATAGGATCAGCGCATGTGGGCGTTATTTTTAAAGTGTATGTTGGGGGCTGGGGTTGTCCTCATAATTTCGATTTTATCGAAAAGTAAGGCATTTTATATTGCAGGTTTAGTCCCGCTTTTTCCTACCTTCGCTTTAATTGCTCATGTGATTGTCTATCAGCAAAAAGGAGCCGAAGCATTACAGAAAACGGCTTTATTTGGTCTATGGTCACTGATTCCTTATGCCATTTATTTAGCTGCTGTTTATGTGCTGGCAACGCGTATGTCGATGTGGTCTTGTTTAGGAGTCGCAACGCTATGCTGGGTTGTGGCTGCGGCAGGTTTGATTTACGGCTGGCAATTGTTTCAAAGTTAAATTAAACACTGACCATTTAATGAACTAAATGGTCAGAACTCATCTTATTTTAGATCTGATCTAAACCTAACCATTGTCTTTGATGGTAGGCACTATCCCAAAATAACCATTCAAGTTTTGCACCCATGGTATAGGCTGCATGCATTTTCTCTAAAGTATCTGCATCACAACGTGCGGCAACTTTATCTACCGTCGCAATCACATTACGAACCGCTGTATGGAACTCTTCACCTGCGTAGGTATCGATCCATGCCTGATAAGGATTGTTCGGGACAGACTTACTCACAATGTCTTTACCGACTTCGGCATAAATCCAGAAGCAAGGTAAAAGTGCAGCAAGTACAACAGGGTAGCTTTCAGACCAAGCAGTTGCTGTCAAAAATGAAGTGTAGTGATGGCCTGCCAAAGTCAATGGGGTATTTTTAAATTCTTCTTTGGTGACACCAAAGTTTTTCATAAAGTCATCATGCAAACTGCGCTCGACCACAATTGCAATTTTAGCTGCATCTGAAAACTGCATAATATCGTCAGCATCAAAAGCTTTAGCTGCTGCAACAGCCAACACACGGCCATAGGCCACTAAATATTGAGCATCTTGAATAACATAATGACAAAAAGCTTCTTTATCTAAAGTACCGTTAGCAAGTTCCTGATTAAAAGGCAGGTCGAGAATTTTTTGATATAAATTTAAATTACGTTGCCAGAGTTCTTGAGAAAAAAGCATAAAAACATTCCATTTAAAATAAGACAGCTAAACCCGATTTTAAATCAATTTTAAAATACAAAAATAATAATGATAGATATATCGCAAGAAAATATTTAATACGATTAATAAGTTAATGAAATATTATAAATTTCTTTATTAAACAGTGAGATAAAGTAAAGTGAATAACGGCACAAAACAACATCGTTTTGTGGTTAATTATCGATATAATAGCCGCGGTTTTAAGAAAGATTAAATTTAGTTCTTGGCATAGGTCTGATCCATGAAGCATTTCCGATTTTCGATATTTTTTACGGTGGTGTGTTTAGCACTATCCGCTTACTGGGGTTTTACCCATGGACCTGAAGCGGGCGTGTCAACCATGCTTAAAGCTTTAACCATTACCGCGATTTTAGCTGTGATGGAAGTTTCTTTATCTTTTGACAATGCGGTCGTGAATGCATCGGTTCTACGTAATTGGGACCCGTTCTGGAAAATGATCTTTTTAACGGTAGGTATTTTAATCGCCGTTTTTGGTATGCGTCTGATTTTCCCAGTCGTGATTGTTGCAGTGACTGCTGATATGGGTGTGGTTGAAGTAGCCAAAATGGCACTTAATGATCCGAAAACCTACTCTGAACGTTTAATGGCACATCACGCTGAAATTTCGGCTTTTGGTGGAACATTCCTATTACTGGTGTTCTTAAACTTTTTCTTTGATGACGAAAAAGAAACGCATTGGTTTAGATGGCTTGAATCTAAACTTGCAAGCTTGGCAAGCGTACCGGCAATGTCTGTATTTCTTGCTTTGATTGCCTTAATTGTGATGGCAGGTTATGTCGATGACCATCAACGTTTAGCTGTAACTATGGCCGGTATTTGGGGCATTGTGGTTTATATTGGCGTTGAAGTGCTCAGTCATTTGTTAGGTGGTGAGCCTGAAATTGATGAAAATGGTAATGCTGTATTACAAGATGGATCAGGCGCCGCTTCTGGTGTTGTAAAAGCCGGTTTAGGTGGTTTCTTATATCTTGAAGTGTTAGATGCATCATTTAGTTTTGATGGCGTAATTGGCGCATTTGCCATTACTAGCGACGTTGTCGTGATTATGCTCGGTCTTGCAATTGGTGCTATTTTCGTCCGTTCAATGACAGTTTATCTTGTAGAAAAAGGTACGTTAGATGCCTATGTGTTCTTGGAACATGGCGCGCATTATGCGATCGGTGCTTTAGCATTCATTATGATTGCAAGTGGTACAGGCGTGCATGTACCGGAAGTTGTTACAGGTTTAATTGGTGTAGCGTTCATTGTTTGGGCGGTTATCGCTTCAATTCAATATTCGAAGCGCGAGCAACAGTCGCCTTAAGCTAATTTTCAGCAAACTTCGATAAACTAAAGAGGCTAAACGCCTCTTTATTTTTTTAAGCCCAAATCGTTATTTTAAATAAGGTGTCCCGTATTTTTAGAAACGAATCGGCTTATAATTTACTTAGTTTTATAACGTGTATTGATATGATGAATGCTTTGGAACGTCGCTCAACTTTTGCCTTAAGTAGTATTTTTGCACTACGCATGTTGGGCTTGTTCATGATTATTCCTGTCTTTTCTGTAGTTGGGCAGTCATATCAATATGCGACTCCAGCACTCATTGGTTTGGCTGTAGGTATTTATGGTTTAAGTCAGGCCATTTTACAAATTCCATTTAGCTTACTTGCTGACCGTTTTAGCCGTAAACCGCTTGTGGTCTTTGGTCTATTGCTCTTTGCTATTGGTGGTGCAATTGCCGGACTATCTGACACCATTTATGGCGTGATTATTGGCCGTGCTATCGCTGGGGCGGGTGCAGTTTCGGCAGTAGTTATGGCACTTTTAGCCGATGTGACGCGTGAAGAGCAGCGTACTAAAGCCATGGCTGCCATGGGTATGAGTATTGGCTTATCTTTTGTGGTCGCTTTTAGTCTTGGGCCTTGGCTCACAAGCCTTGTAGGTATTTCTGGTTTGTTCTTTGTGACAACCATCATGGGTTTGATTGCGATTGCGATGTTATTGCTGGTGCCTAAAGTCACTCGTCACCATCGTAATTATCAGCAAGGCTACATGGCACAGCTTAAGCAAGTTATTCAAATGGGTGATTTAAACCGTTTACACGTTTCGGTTTTTGCATTGCATTTATTGCTGACCGCCATGTTTATTTATGTGCCGTCACAGCTTATCGAGTTTGCGCACATTCCTTTGGCGAGCCACGGTTTGGTGTATTTGCCACTTTTGGTTATTAGTCTGTTTTTTGCATTTCCTAGCATTATCATCGCTGAAAAATATCGCAAAATGCGCGGCATTTTCTTAACAGCCATTACAGGCATTATCGCAGGTTTACTATTACTGATATTTGGTTATCAGTCTAAATATGTCTTGCTTGCAGGCTTAGGTATTTTCTTTATTGCATTTAATGTCATGGAGGCTTTATTACCTTCTTGGCTGTCAAAATCAGCTCCAATCCAGTCGAAAGCCACCGCTATGGGGGTAAATGCCAGTAGCCAGTTCTTAGGTGCTTTTTTTGGTGGCACACTAGGTGGTCAATTATTGATGTTACATAATACTGCGATTGGATGGAGTGTCTTAGCAGGGATTGCTATAATATGGCTGCTAATTAGTTTTGGTTTAGCTCAGCCGCGGTATTTGTCATCTATTGTGCTGCCATTGCCGCAAGTGCAACAGGTGAATGAGTGGACCACACAACTATTGGCAATTCGTGGTATCGAAGAAGTTGTGGTGATGCCTGACCAGCAAGTTGCTTATATTAAAGTCGATAAACAGTCTCTTGATGACGCTTCGCGACGTGATTTAACGCAGTTGTTCGGTAAAGAGGTAGCCATTTAAGCATAACTCTTATAAAGTAAAACATAGAAATGTATAGGATGAAGACAGCTAATGCGTGGTGTAAATAAGGTTATTTTGGTTGGTACTTTGGGTCGTGATCCTGAAACAAAAACTTTTCCAAATGGGGGCTCGTTGACCCAGTTTTCTATCGCAACAAGTGAAGTTTGGACCGATAAAAATACAGGTGAACGTAAAGAACAAACAGAATGGCACCGTATTGTTTTGCATAACCGTTTAGGGGAAATTGCTCAGCAGTTTTTACGTAAAGGTTCTAAGGTTTATATCGAAGGTTCATTACGTACACGTCAGTGGACAGACCAAAATGGTCAAGAACGTTACACTACAGAAATCCGTGGCGACCAGATGCAAATGTTAGATGCTCGTCAACAAGGTGAACAAGGTTTTGCTGGCGGTAATGATTTTAACCAACCACGTTTTAACGCGCCTCAACAAGGTGGCGGCTATCAAAATAACAACCAAGGTGGTGGCTACGGCCAAAACAATGGTGGTTATGGTGGCCAAGGCGGTTTCGGTAATGGTGGCAATAGCCCACAAGGTGGTGGTTTCGCTCCTAAAGCGCCACAACAACCAGCATCTGCACCAGCTGATTTAGACGACGACTTACCGTTCTAATTAAAGTTTCAAAAAAGGCGAGTTTATCTCGCCTTTTTTATTATTCAATTCCAAGTAAACGTACCAGTGCTGTGCCAGCCGCTGCCAGACAAATCACCAATAAAAGCGGGGCTTTTTTCCAAACCAAGAAAAGTGCCAAACCCACCCCAAATATACGTGCGAAACCTGCGAAATGTTGGCCTTCAAAAAATGTAGTGGTCACAGCAATGGCACAGAGCAAAACGGTTGCGCCGTTTGAGAGTAAAACTTGGTATTTTTCAGAAAATGAAAACTTGGCACCTAAGTGGAAACCAGCAAAACGGATACTGTACGTACCCAGTGCGAGTAGAGCTATTCCTACAATAATCAGTAACTGTTGACTCATTTTTTTCTACCCCATATCAAGCCAAAAAGTGAAATCAGGATTGGAAGTCCTGCGGCTAAAAAGGGTGTGGTTATCAACGCTAAAGTTGATCCGGCAAATGCAGCTTTTCGAGTCACCTTATTCTTTAAAGCAGAAAAAGTAAGAGCAATTAAAATAGCTGGGAAAATCGCATCTAAGCCAAATGTTTTAGGGTCTGGAATAGCACTCCCAATAAAATAACCAGCAGTGACACCGAGTGGCCAACTGAGCATGATGCCTATACCACATAGCCAGTAAGCAGCCTTTTTGGTTTCGAAATCAGGCTGTGCCATACCAAACAGAACGCTTTCATCGTTCATGATATGAGACCCAAAATATTGAGAGAATTTGCCTCGAATCAGTTCATTGACCGCAATGCCAAAAGGTAGATGTCTTAAATTGACGAGTAGTCCTGCAATTGCAGCTGCAATCGGGCTACCACCTACCGCCAAGAATCCAACAAAAATAAATTCAGCAGTTCCCGCGAGCACAAATATGGACAGGCAAAGTGGGATCCAGAGTGCTAAGCCATAACTTGCGGCGAGTGAACCTAAGGACATACCAACGACACTCGTTGCTAGGCACACAAAGAAAATCGAGCGAGTAGTATCTTTACTAAGTTTTCTAATAAGAGCGTATGTAGTCATGGCATGATATAACGAACGATTTTCTATTATAATGAATAAGTCTGATTGTTTTGTCAAAACGAACGATCGTTTTTTTTATAGAACGGATAGAATGAATGTCTCAGCCAATTGAAATTATTGCCAAAGGTTTAACGCGTGAACGCCAAAGAGCAGGGCTTTCATTGGCAGAGGTTGCGCGCCGTGCAGGTGTTGCCAAATCTACACTTTCTCAATTAGAGGCAGGGCAAGGTAATCCAAGTATTGAAACCTTATGGGCACTTTGTGTTGCACTCAATATTCCATTTGCACGTCTGATGGAAGAACCGAGCAATCAAGTGCAAGTCATTCGCTGTGGCGATGGGCCAACGGTGAGTTCGGAGATTGCTAATTACAAAGCAATTTTGTTGGCGACCTGTCCACCCCATGCGCGCCGAGATGTGTATTTATTGATTGTTGAACCGGGCGAAGATCGACTTTCAGAACCACATCCAGTTGGTTCGGTAGAACATATTATTGTGGTTGAAGGGCGAGCTTTGGTGGGTTTAATTGATGAAGCGGTTGAGCTGGATGTTGGAGACTATATTTGTTATCCAGCCGATCAAAAACATATATTTAGAGCTTTGGAAACAGGCACAAAAGCGTTGTTAATCTCTGAACAAAACTAAAGAAATTCAATCTGATTAAAATAAAAACAAAAAGCCATTTACCAGCATCTTCTATAAAAAGGGCCAATTTTGCGTATAAATTTTGCAATTGGCTCTCTCTTTTATTACAAAAATGGCTCTCGTTTCTTGAGTGCCGAAACGACAAATTAAAGCCATTGGAAGTATGCATACGGAAGCGCCGGATAAGCTCAGTGAATTTTCTGTTTTAGGAATTGGGCAGAACGGCTAAATTTTTAGGGGATATTTTTTGGCTTCGGAGGATTTCCGAGACTAGCCGATATCCTCCATATATTAAGGAAAATGATATGGCAGCTCATCAAAATGGTTCTGAAGCCAATCACTCCCAAAGTTTAAAACATGGACTTAAATCACGCCACTTAACCATGATCTCGATTGCAGGGGTTATTGGTGGCTCTCTCTTTGTTGGCTCAGGCAGTATTATCTACAACACCGGCCCTGTAGTTTTTCTAACTTATGCTTTAGGTGGTCTACTCGTTTGGTTCATCATGCGTATGTTAGGCGAGATGGCCGTTTTAAATCCTGACAGTGGCTCTTTTTCAACTTATGCGGACCGTGCGATTGGCCGTTGGGCAGGGTTTTCAATTGGTTGGTTGTACTGGTGTACGCTGGCGATGCTCATGGGCTGGGAAGCTTATGTAGCAGGAAAAATTTTAAATAACTGGTTCCCGTTTATACCGATCTGGGTTTATATGACCGTTGTCATTGTCGCACTGGTTGTTGTCAATTTACAAAACGTCAAGAACTATGGTGAATTCGAGTTCTGGTTTGCGCTCATCAAAGTTATCGCGATTGTTGTTTTCCTTGTGATTGGTAGTTTAGCCATCATGCATTTGTGGCCTTGGGGCAATCCGGCTGCATCTGGTATAAGTAACTTAACCTCTCAAGGCTTTATGCCAAATGGCGGTTCATCAGTGATTACAGCCTTGCTTGGGGTGATGTTCGCCTATATTGGCGCTGAAATTGTTACTGTAGCAGCGGCAGAGTCTGCAAATCCATCTAAAGAAATTCGTAAGGCATCAAACTCGGTGGTTTGGCGTATTATTTTATTCTACGTTGGTTCAATGTTCGTTGCGGTATGTCTTATTCCTCACAACAATGAACTTTTGAAAGATTCGACTTGGGGTACTTATAGTGTAACTCTGTCTGCACTTGGTATTCCGGGCGCGCGCCATATCGTAAATTTTGTGGTTCTAACATCGGTATGTAGTTGCTTTAACTCAGCGCTTTACACGTGTTCACGGATGTTATTCTCGTTGTCTAAACGTGGTGATGCACCAAAAAGTTTTGGTTCTGTAAACAGTAAAAGCAGTCCTTGGGTGGGTGTGATTGTGTCATGCTTCTTCTCTGTAATTGCGGTAATTTTAACTGCAACAGAGAGTATGAATGTTTATGACTTCTTCATGCTAACAACAGGTGCAGCAACTCTATATGTGTACCTGACCATTGCTTATTCTCAGCTTCGTATGCGTAAAAAATTAGAAGCTGAAGGTGTGAAAATTGACTTTAAAATGTGGATGTTCCCTTACCTAACCTATGTGGTGATCTTTGCAATTATTGGTGCAATTCTTACCATGTTGATTGAAGGCACCTATTTTAAAGAGGTGATTTACACCACAGCATTGTTTGGCATTATTGTGTTCTTCGGTTTGTTGTCTGAAAAACTGGGTTGGGGTAAAGAGCGTAGAGCGACTCATTTAACTCATAGCCATGAAGAAAAGTTAGTTTAAATTTTTAAATAAAAAAGAGCCTCACTGTGAGGCTCTTTTTGTTTGTTTTAATACGAGAGAATAGTTAATTTAGCGTAGGTACACCTGCTTCACGTAAGCATTGGAGCAAGACACCAAAAGCCATCACCATATCTTTTTCATTTACACAGGCAAAGCCCATCAGCAGTCCACGTTCGGCATGTGCATGTGATTGCATGTAGTATTGTGAAAGTGGGCGAACTTTGACGCCACGTTCAAGTGCTGTGGCTGCAATGGCGACATCATCGCAAGAGTTCGGTAGTTTTAAAACCAGATGTAACCCTGCTGCTTCATCATATTCATGAATAAATTCGGGGCCAAGATAGCGTTGAATTAAGCTCACCAAGTAATCGCGGCGTTTACCATAGAGCAGGCGCATACGGCGAATATGCGCTTCATAATGGCCTTCACGAATAAATTCAGCGAGGGCTTTTTGCTCAAGCAAGTGCCCACCACGATAAAGTTCGGCCGCAACAATACGTAGCGGTGAAAATAACGGCTTAGGGACGACCAAATAGCCAATTCTTAAGGATGGATAAATAGTTTTACTAAACGTGCCCATATATAAAACAGGTGCGTTATTTTCTAAGCCTTGCAAAGATGGATAAGGCTGGCCCGAGAAACGGAACTCACTGTCATAGTCATCTTCTACAATCCAGCTATTGTGCTGACGTGCAATCTGAATCAATTGTCTGCGACGATCAAGGCTTAAATGTGAGCCAAGCGGATATTGATGTGATGGTGTGACAAAAATGAGTTTAGGCGGTACTGCCGGATTTTCTTCAGGAATAATGCCTTCAGCGTCGACAGGCATGGGCTGAATATCGAGGCCATTAATCCGTAATGTATTACGCATTCCCCAATAAGCGGGATCTTCAATCCAGACTTTATCTCCCATATCACTTAGTGCACGTGAGACTAAATCAATGGCTTGATGAATGCCTTCGGTAATAATAATCTGGTCCGCATCGCACTGGACTGAACGCGCAACACGTAAGTAATCTGCTAAAGCACTTCGAAGCTCTATGCATCCACCTGCGTTGCTATAAATTAGACGGTTAATGTCCGGTTCGCGGCTTAAGCGTGCTTGAATACGACTAAAAATATGATGTGGAAACCCGGTAACATCGGGTGCTCCCGGAACAAAGGCTCCCCATTGATGTGGCGAGGCTGCGGCATAGCCTAATAAGTTTGAGCCACGCTGTGAGAGGGCATAGGAACTTTGAATATTTGGGCTAGAAACTACTTTTTTCTTGTTTTGTGTATTTAAAAAACTCTCTGGCAACTTTTCGGCAACCCATGTGCCATGTCCTGTCCGTGCTTCTAAATAGCCTTCGGCCTGTAATTGTTCGTAGGCACTAAGTACCGTATTTCTCGAAACATGAATTTCACTGGCTAAATCGCGTGATGCAGGTAGACGAGTCTTCGGCTGGATCACTCCATCAATAATGGCACCACGCAGGCAACGGAAAAGGCGTTGATGTAGTTTCCCTTCAGTGTCCTGTTGGAGTCGTTGCAGCAAATGATCTCCAAGTAAACTACGCAATTGGCTCTCTCCTACAGTTAAAAAGTGGCTCTCGTCAGTTGCCATCAGACGAGCGAAATTACATGCATAGGCAGTCGTTGTAAAGCACCCTGAAAATTAAGCACAGGATGCAAAAAAACAAAGCTGCAACTGATGATGAAAATATGAGGGAATCAAATGGATACTCAACATTCTGCACTTAACGCACGTAAACAGCAAGCAACTCCACGTGGTGTAGGCGTGATGTGTCAGTGGTATGCTGAAAAAGCTGAAAATGCCACGATTTGGGACAAGGAAGGCAACCAATTTATCGATTTCGCTGGTGGTATTGCGGTTTTAAATACAGGCCATCGCCACCCTAAAGTAATTGCAGCGGTGACTGAACAACTTACTAAATTTACTCACACTGCGTATCAAGTTACGCCTTATGAAAGCTATGTGGCTTTAGCTGAACGTATTAATGAACGCGCACCAATTGCTGCTCCTGCGAAGGCAGCTTTTTTCACAACAGGTGCAGAAGCAGTTGAAAATGCAGTAAAGATTGCTCGTTGTTACACAGGTCGTCACGGTATTATCACGTTTGGTAATGGTTTCCACGGTCGCTCATTTATGACCATGGCAATGACAGGTAAAACTGCGCCTTACAAACGTGATTTCGGTGTAATGCCAGCGGGTGTGTTCCATGCACGTTACCCAGTACCTGCAAAAGGTATTTCAGTAGATGCGGCAATTGAAAGCGTTGAAGATATTTTCAGTGAAGATATTGCGCCACATGACGTAGCAGCAATTGTACTTGAGCCAGTACAAGGCGAAGGCGGTTTCAATGTGGTGCCAGCCGAGTTCTTAAAACGTTTACGCGCAATTTGTGACAAGCACGGTATTTTACTTGTCGCTGATGAAGTGCAATCAGGTTTTGCTCGTACTGGTAAGTTATTTGCGATGAACCATTATGAAACTAAAGCAGACCTCATCACGATGGCGAAAAGCTTGGGCGGCGGTTTCCCTATTTCGGGTGTTGTGGGCCGTGCAGAAGTCATGGATGCACCAAACCCGGGTGGTCTAGGCGGTACTTACGCAGGTAGCCCGATTGCGGTTGCAGCTGCGCATGCCGTGATTGACGCGATTGAAGAAGAAAACCTATGCGACCGTGCAAATGAATTAGGCGCTGAGTTAGTTGCTACGCTTAAAGATATTCAGCAAACAACTGGTGACGTCGTAACCGATATTCGTGCATTGGGTTCAATGGTTGCAGTAGAACTTGAGACTGCTGAACAAGCAAAAGTTGTACAAAACTATGCAATGGAAAACGGGTTGTTACTTCTTACTTGTGGTAAATACGGTAATGTAATTCGTTTCTTATATCCATTAACCATTCCTGCTGAGCAATTCCGTCAAGGTCTTGATATCTTGAAACAAGGTTTTGCGACACTAAAAGCAGGGAGTGCAAAAGCAATGGAGCAATCTGCATGATTCAAAATAATTTGCAGTATTTATTAAAACATCCTGATATTTCATTAGAAGCACCTGCATCAAATGACTATATCGAGGTGAATGATGCTGCTACGGGTGAAACTTTGGCATGGGTGAAAACCTATGACCGTGCAGGGGTTGAAGCCGCAATTAACCGTTCGGCAAAAGCGCAAGCTGCTTGGAAAAAGCAAACTGCCTTGGCGCGTGCTGATGTGTTATTGGCATGGTACAACCTCATGCTAGAGCACAAAGAAAATCTGGCACAGATTTTAACGGCTGAACAAGGTAAACCATTGGCAGAAGCACGTGGTGAAATTGGTTATGCAGCATCATTTATTCGCTGGTTTGCCGAGCAAGCGCGTCGTATTGATGGTGAAGTCTTAACACCTACCTTGCCAAACCAACGTCTGCTCGTGATTAAACAAGCGATTGGTGTTACAGCTGCAATTACGCCGTGGAACTTCCCGGCTGCCATGATTACGCGTAAAGCAGGTCCAGCCATTGCTGCGGGTTGTTCAATGTTGGTTAAACCGGCAGAACAAACGCCGTTAACCGCTTATGCGCTTGAAGTATTGGCGTTACAGGCAGGTTTACCAGCAGATGTTTTAATTAACATTAGTGGTGATGCAGTTGAAGTCGGTAAAACCCTATGCGAAAGCGATATTGTTCGTAAGTTAAGCTTTACTGGTTCAACGCAAGTTGGCCGTATCTTGATGCAACAATGTGCGCCAACTATTAAAAAGCTTTCGCTTGAACTGGGTGGTAACGCGCCTGTATTGGTATTTGATGATGCCAACCTTGAGCAAGCGGTTCAGGGCATTATGGCAAGTAAATATCGTAACAGCGGTCAAACCTGTGTGTGTGCTAACCGTATTTATGTTCAAGATGGCATTTACGATGCGTTGGCAGAGCGCTTGGTTGAAGCTGTGTCTAAGCTTAAAGTTGGCGATGGCCGTCAAGAAGGTTCAACTCAAGGGCCTTTAATTGATGAAGATGCGATTGCTAAAGTGCAGTCTCATATTGCTGATGCTACTGAGAAAGGTGCAACTGTTCGTATTGGTGGTCAACGCTCGGCACTTGGCGGTACATTCTTTGAACCAACAGTTTTAACTGGCGTAACGCAAGACATGAAAGTGTCTAAAGAAGAAACTTTTGGTCCACTTGCCCCATTGTTCCGCTTTAAAACTGAAGATGAAGCAGTGGCAATGGCGAACGATACCGAGTTCGGTTTAGCTGCTTATTTGTTTACTCAAAGCACAGCTCGTCAATGGCGAGTGGGTGAGGCACTTGAGTACGGTATGGTCGGCATTAACACGGGCGCGATTTCAAACGAAGTTGCTCCGTTTGGCGGCGTAAAACAGTCAGGTCTAGGTCGTGAAGGTTCAAAATTCGGCATCGAAGAATATGTCGAAATGAAATACCTCTGCGTAGACTTATCTGAGTAAGGGATAAAGCGAGTTCGCTTTGTTCTGAACGAAAACATGCAGTTATACTGCATGTGATGTTTCACAAAAAACCGGTCATGCCCATTCATGACCGGTTTTTTATTTAAGTCGGCAAATATCCTTCATGGCTTTCGGGTAAACGTCTGAGTTCTTCAATGAGGGTTTCAATGAGTTTTTCGACCACCAGACGTTGTCCTTTTCTAGACACATAAACCAGTTGTAGCATACCAATATTCGACTTCCAGTCAGGAAGAATATGAACCAGTGTTCCTTTACGAATTTCCGATTCAACGGTTAAAAAAGGAAGATCTGCAATACCTAAACCATCCATTACGGCATAGTAAACACCTGCCAAGTCATTACTTTTAATTCGTGGTTGATAAGGAACATCAACCGATTCACCATTACGTATATTGCATAAATGCCAAATATAATTTTGCTTTTGTGTGCCTAAGCTAATACTTGGAAAGTCCTGTAATTCGGAATAATGCTTAATGGTGCGACCTTGCAGTAATTCAGGCGAAGCCACCAGACAGTGATCGGTTTTAATCACATCACGAACAATCAAATTTGAATCTTCATTCGGTTCAAAATTGGTTCGAATCGCAAGGTCGATGTCATCATGCAAGATATCTACTCGACGGCTGGTTAGCTCAAGAGATATTTCAACTTTAGGGTAGGTTTTTAAAAACTGATTTAAAATTTTTCTAATTTGAAAATGCATCATTAAAGGTGGGCAGCTTACTTTTACCAAACCTTGAGGCTCACTTTTTTGCTTTAATAACACGTTCTCTGCACATTCAACTTGAGCAATGACTTTGCAGCATTCCTCGTAAAACTCTTGACCTAAATCGGTCACTTTAAAATGGCGGGTTGTTCTTTGAATCAGGCTGACATTAAATTTATTTTCAAGGTCAATAATGCGTCGGCTGAGCTTGGATTTACTAATATTTTCGGCCTCACTGGCAGCACTAAAGCCGCCGTGTTTCACGACCAAATAGAAATAATAAAAATCATCAAAAGAGCTTATCAATGTCCGTTCAACCCATTTAAATTCAAGATTAGAATGCTTAAGCATTCTAATCTTGGCAGTAGAACTTATTTTTGGCTAGTGTTGTGATTGTAACTTGAAATCAGGTTACGGTAGTCAGGGATATGATTTGAGAACAATGTACCCAAACCTTCAATATCATTACGCCAGTCACGGTGTAATTCACACGCCATACCGAACCAAGTCATCAGCTGCGCACCTGCTTTAGACATACGGTCCCAAGCTGCATCACGTGTTAATTCGTTGAAAGTACCAGAAGCATCAGTAATTACGAATACTTCAAAGCCTTCTGCCAAAGCAGATAGTGCAGGGAATGCCACACAAACTTCAGTTACAACACCTGCAATAATCAGTTGTTTTTTACCGGTTGCTTTAACCGCTTTTACGAAATCTTCATTGTCCCACGCATTGATTTGGCCTGGACGTGGAATAAAAGGCGCATCTGGGTGAATTTCTTTTAACTCAGGAACTAAAGGACCGTTTGGACCAGTTTCAAAACTGGTTGTTAAAATTGTTGGAAGATTGAAGTATTTTGCTGCATTTGCAACAGCAAGTACGTTGTTTTTAAATTTATCCGGATCGATATCTCGAACTAAAGAAAGTAAACCTGCTTGATGGTCAACTAAAAGAACCGCAGCATTATCCTTGTCTAAGCGTACATAATCTTGAGCCATTTTTTATGTCCTCATGTTATCAAATTGAATAATCAAAAATTATTGGGTAGGTCATCAGTGCCTAAAATCATGCTAGATGAGTTTGTTGTCGTAATTAAGTCTAAAAAATAGGATTAAGAATTTTAAAAATAGGACGATCTCTTAAACAAAACATCAAAATTTATGATTGTCTCATAAATGCAATAATGTGTTGCTAATCCTGATCTATAAACTGCAATTATTGAGGCGTAAAATCAATCTCAGTTCAAGAAAATCCTACATATATAGGAGAGATCAGATGAAGAAATTTCTTGGTGCATATCAAAATAACCACATGCATTGGGTTGGTGATGGTTTCCCTGTATATAACCTGTTCTCTTATGACCGTTTAGGCCAAACCCTAAGCCCATTTTTGTTACTGGATTATGCAGCGCCTTATAACTTCTCACCAACCACCGAACAACAAGGTGTAGGTTCACATCCTCACCGTGGCTTCGAAACAGTTACTATTGCCTATCAAGGTGAAGTGACTCATAAAGACTCAAGTGGTGGCGGCGGAACCATTAAAACCGGTGACGTGCAATGGATGACTGCGGGTGCAGGGGTGTTACATGAAGAGTTCCATTCTCCTGAATTTGCAGAGCATGGCGGTCTTTTTGAAATGGTGCAATTGTGGGTAAATTTACCTTCGCATTCAAAAATGACCCCTGGAAAATATCAAGCCATTGAAGCTAAAGATATTCCGGACATTGCACTAGACGAGCACGGTAGTCATTTGCGTGTGATCGCAGGTGAATATGCAGATGCAAAAGGTGCAGCAAGTACATTTAGTCCATTAAATGTATGGGACGGTAAATTGGTAAAAGGCCAAAAACATACCCTGTATGTACCTGAAGGGCATACTACCCTTGTTGTTGTGTTAGAAGGTGGGGTTGTGGTCAATGATACAAACCGTCTTGAAGGCAAAACCGTTGCGATTTTATCTCGTGAGGGCGTTGAGTTTAGCTTAAATGCTGAAGAAGACACTAAATTCTTGGTGTTGACTGGCCAACCACTGAATGAGCCAATCGAAGGTTATGGTCCATTTGTCATGAATACCAAAGCCGAGATTATGGAAGCGATTAACGATTTTAATCGTGGAAAATTCGGTTCAATCATGCAAAAAGGATAAATTGCTAAGCTTTACTTAATGATCTTTAAAAGCAAAGTAATAAAAAGCCCGCTATCAAGTGTGAATAGCGGGCTTTTTCGCTGTAAAGTTTCTGTTTTTATGATGAATATCATTATTGTGTCGGCATTGTTTTGTGTGATTTAGTTCTCATTATTATGCCACCATGATACCGTAAAAAATGATACTTGTAAAACGAATGATATAAATACAGTTAAATTATCTTATTTTATTTAAAAGAATTTTTTTAAATTTTTAAAAAATATAGATTTTTATACAGTCATCCTCTTTTGTAAAATTTTATGAAAAACTTTTGGGCTTATCTTTTAAAATTTTTCTATATAAATTGATGCAAAAAATAAAAATCTGGTAGTTTTTAATACGGTGTTTTTTTAGGGTATGAGTGATAATCAAAAAAATTCTCGAAAAATGGGACATCATTTTGGATATCGCAATTATTGGCAGTGGAATGGCAGGACTTGCAGCAGCAAGAATTCTGAAAGATGCAGGACATACAATCACGATATTTGAAGCACTTCCTGGCCGGGGAATGGACAGTCATAGCATTGAGTTCGATGGTGGGATTATTGATGCGCCATTGCGTGTTATGAACCCGCATCTATGGAAAAATACACTCAGCCTTGCTGCACACTTAGGCATTAAAACCTTTCCGGTTCGTACCTATATGTCTTGTAGCTGGTTATTTGAAGATCGTACTGAAACATGGTTAACCACATCTCGTAGCCGTATTGGTAATTTCCCAATTATCAATAACCGTAAAGGTATCCAGCAATATGGCTGGCGTCTGGTAAAAGGGATGCTGCAATTAAAAACTGCGATTCACCAGTTCTTTAAATCTAAAAATCAAGATATTACTCTCGCTGAATTTATTAATCAGAACGATATTGAAGAAGTATTCTGGCATGGTGTTGTTATGCCGGTGCTTTATACGATTTGTACATGTAACCCAAAAACAATTGGTGATTGGCCTGCGAAAAACCTTCTTGAGTTTTTGCGTCATTTAACTGATGGTGACATGTTGTTGCGTATGAAAGGTGGTACACCTGCATTTGTAGACAGCTTAATTAAAGGCATTGATATCCATAGCGGTTCGGCAATTAAAAAAGTTGAGCTACAAGGTGAAAAAGTACTGGTCGAAAATGAAAAAGGTGACCAAGGTACATTTGACCGCGTTATTGTGGCCACACCAACATCTAAACTTGAAGAGTTCTTAAACCCTGAACAGTTTGCAGAAGATATGAATCTGCTTAAACAGTTCCGCTTTGAACAAGGCGACTTGGTTATTCATACAGATGCAACAGTAATGCCACCACGCCGTAAAGACTGGTCAGTGCTGAGCTATATGATGGACCGTAAGTTTACTCGTCAGCAGTTTACAGTTTGGATGAATGCCGTTGAGCCATCACTGGTAGGTAAAAATCCTGTATTCCAAACTTGGCGTCCAGTAGTGGATATTGACCCTAAAAAAGTCATTTCAAAAGTGACCTTAACGCGTGCAGTTGTAGACTCGCAAACTATTGCTTTAAACAAAGAGCTACAACAACGTCACTTAGAACCAAACCGTAAAGTATTCTACTGTGGTTCATGGTCATGTGATGGTTTGCCAATTTTAGAGTCAGCAGTGACTTCTGCGATGCATATTGCTGAAATCTTGGATGCACCTTTACCATTCGTGGGATTAAAGCCTAAGGTCGAAGTTGCCCCTGAACTCGGTTACTAAAATTGTGAAAGCAAAAGTTCGAGCAGCTCTTTCTCGATTTATCCCTCATAAATATGCAATTGATGCATCAAGTTTGGGGGATAGTGAAGAGCTTGCTTGGACAAATTTGGGTTTTTGGAAAAATACCCGAACCTACCGTGAAGCTTGTCGCCAACTGGCTGATCATTTGGCACAAGCTGTCAATTTAAATTCAAAAGATTATCTCTTAGATTTAGGTTGTGGGCAGGGTGCAAGTTTATTGCACTGGTTACAGCACTATCATCCCAAAAGCCTGAGTGCAGTTGAACTACAAGCCTCATGTGTTAATAAAATTCAAAAATTTATTCCTGAAATAAGTCAGATTTTCTGTGGTTCATTTTTAAATTTAAAACAATTTGAATTTAAACAACGCTTCGATGTGGTGCTCTGTATTGATGCGGCTTATCACAGTCATTTAAATTCATTTCTGGATTCGGTTACTCCCATTTTAAATTCAAAAGGACGATTAGGTTTTCATTACTTGATGCGTGCCGACTCATGTCACAATATGACCATGCTAAAAGAACAAAAGCACCGTTACTTACTTAAAGCAGCCGATGTAAGTTGGGATGCTGTGCCAACCGAAGGCATACTGAAAACTACCTTGGAACAACAAGGTTTTACAGATATTAAAATCGAAGATTTGTCAGAACAGGTATTATTAGGTTTTTCACAGTATATTCAAAATCAACAAACACAAAGCCATAACCGAGGGTTGGCAAATTTTAAAATCCAAATGACTGCAAAGTTATGCCAACAACTCTATCAAAATGGATATGTACGTTATATTCAAATAACAGCAATAAAAAAATAGGGTGAGCCATGTCAGTTAAATATCAAGGATCATGTTTATGTGGAGCTGTGAGCTATCAAAGCGATGCAGAGCCACGTTATAGTTTTAATTGCCATTGTCGAGATTGCCAAAAGGCAACAGGTTCGGCCTATGCACCAATCGCTTTTTTTCATCAATCTGAATTGAAAATAAGTGGCGAACTTAAATATTTTGAGACATTAGGTTCTTCTGGTCGTCCCATTAAAAGAGCTTTTTGCCCGACTTGTGGTTCTCAACTTTTTGGCTTACCTGAACTTGTTCCTGAAATGATTTCAATACGCGCAGGCACTTTGGATGACCCAAGTCTCTATCACCCTAAAGCGGAAGTTTTTGTGAGCCACACCTATGCGTGGGACATGTTGAACCCAAACCTTAAACACTTTGAAAAAATGATAGAGAAGAGCAAGAAATAAGGCTCAATTAAAGAAGCCAAATATTGCCAAAGCACAGATTAAAGTAAGACTGCCAAGAGCTAAAAATAATATGGTTTTTCTAAATTTTAGCTGAGGCATTTTACTTATAAGGATAATAAGGCATGCAAGTATGATCACTAAAGATTGAAAAAGGTTTAAAGGTAGATTAGACATCTCGTTCCTTGTTGTTTTTAAATTTATTTTAGAAATAAAGTAATAAACTCATTATATCGTTTTCTTATTTAATTGAAGAACATAACTTCTTATAAATTCATATTTTTATTTCCATGATAGATAAATCAAGTTTTAAATTTAAAAGAACCATGTACGCTTTTTCCTACATCTATTCAGGAAATTGACGTCTTTCTATGACCTCATAAATTGCCTATGATGAACTCATCAGGAACAGGAAGTTCCAAAACGTAAAACAACAATAATAAGTTTAAACACCAGGACGTGAGGTATTACAGGATGTATGCCTAGTAACGAAATACGAAAAAAGCCCAACAGGATGTTGGGCTTTTTTCATTTCTTATTAACGAATTTCTTTACCACCTAAGGCGGCACAGTCAAAAGGTCTATTCCAAAACCTACAGACAACAAAAAACCCCATAAATCAAATATTCATGAGGTTTAATGATGGTGCCGGCACACGGATTCGAACTGTGGACCTACTGATTACAAGTCAGTTGCTCTACCAACTGAGCTATGCCGGCGATGTGGAGTGAATTTTACAGTTTCTTAAAAAAAATACAAGCCAAAAAATGAGCATTTAAATTTTTTCATATGATTTTTAAATGCTCATTGGGTTTAGCCTAAAAAAGTTAAGGTTTTACTACATTAATGCGCTTTGGCATGTGATGTATAAATCGCTAAAAATATTCCAATTAAAGACAAGAACACGGTTAAACCGACAATCGCACTCCAGCCACCGTGTAACCAGAACCAACCACCTGCCGAGCCGACAATACTTGAACCCATATAGTAAAACAGCAAGTAAAGCGAACTGGCATGAGCTTTAGCTTGTTTGCTTTCGGCACCCACAGAACTACTCGTAAGTGAGTGGGTAATAAAGAAGCCTGTGGTAATAAATGCGATGCCAATGATAATGCCGAAAAGAGAGCTGAGCAGGGTCATGAGACTACCCACGATCATCAAGGCAAAGCCACTCATCATCATGGTTTTTTTACCGAAGCGATCGGCTAAGCTACCTGCCAACGATGAAGACACCATACCAAAGCTATACGACAAGAAAATAAGGCTAATTTGTGTTTGACTCAGTGAATAAGGTGCACCGCTTAAGCGGAAGGTTGCATAGTTAAACAGGGTGACAAAAACACTGGTAAGCAAGAAACCAATGGCAAACAGGCGTAATAATTTAGTATTGCTTAAATGAGCACGCCACATTTGCATGTGAAAGCCTAAATTCAGCCCTTTTTTCTGCACAAAATTACGCGATGCGGGAAGTAATTTTAAAAATGCAATCGAGCAAATAAAACAGATTGCCCCAAGTAAGCCTAAGGCGGTGCGCCATGAAAAATATTCAACTAAAATACCCATACCGACACGGCCCATCATGCCACCAAAGGCTGTCCCTGCAATATATAAACCCATGGTTTTACCGAGGTGTTCAGGCGCAATTTCTTCGGCAATCCAAGCCATAGTCACTGCGGGTACGCCACCAAGCAGTAAACCTTCTAACGCGCGTGCTATGAGTAAACTGTGCCAGTTCGGTGTAAACATCGAGACAATATTTAAAATTGCGGCACACAGCATTGACGTAAAGATCACACCGCGACGGCTAATCGCTTGTGAAAAGGCACTCGATAGCACAATCGAAATGGCTAAAAAGGCAGTCGTTAATGACAGTGCCAAAGAGCTACTCGCAGGACTAATCTGAAAGCTTTGGCTAAATGCAGGTAAGAGTGGCTGTACACAATAAATCAGAGAGAAGCTAGCAAAACCTACGAGGAATAAAGCAAATCCTGCATGTTTATAAGCTTTAGTCCCTTTGTGAATCCACTCACGGGAAAGAACAGACGTTGCCTCAGTGTTTAAGGTACTGGGTGTAGATGAAGAGTTCATATCATGACCATGACAGAAAAAGAGCAGTGCCTAAAGGCATGCTGAATCGAGAAAATTCGATAAATTAAAATTAGCAATTTAAAAGGTATTTTTCTAATATATTTAATAATGGGACACGATATGTTTTATATATAACAATGGAACTCAGGCATATACGCTACTTTTTGACAGTAGCAGAAGAAAAAAACTTTACCAAAGCTGCGCAGCGTTTAAACATGAGTCAGCCGCCTTTAAGTATGCAAATACGAGACTTAGAAGAAGAGCTAGGTGCAGATTTATTTATTCGTTCGCCTCATGGGGTGGAGCTGACCGAAGCTGGGCTTGCCTTTTTAAATGCAATTCAGCCAGTACAGCAGCGTGTAGAAGATGCAGCAAACCTTGTTAAACAAGTGGCAAATGGCGAAGTGGGTCAATTACGGTTAGGCTTTACAGGTACTTCAATGTTGAACCCTTTAATTCCTAAATGCGTTCGCTATTTCCAGCAGCAATACCCGAAAGTAAATTTAAAGCTTGAAGAAGCCAATACCTTACTGCTCATCGATTTATTGCTTGAAGACCGTTTAGATGTCGCAATTATTCGTTCGCCACGCAATATGCCAGATAGCCTCATTCTACAAGAATTATTAGCTGAGCCGCTCATTGCTGCTTTACCTTCAGAGTCTTTTCAACTCGACGATGCATCACAAGAAATTGATTTAACTGCGCTGCGAGAACTTGATTTTATTGTCTCGCCCCCTTCAGTGAGTGCAGGGCTTTTTGATGCGATTAAACAGGCCTGCCATGAGCGTGGCTTTGAACCGAAAATTGGGCAAAACGCCCCGCAAATTGTGTCAATTTTATCGTTGGTGTCTGCAAACTTAGGGGTGTCTTTGGTTCCCGAGTCGACCAAACAATTGCAAATACAAGGTGTGGCCTATCGCTCTTTGAAAGCGCCTGTACCTACGGTGGGTTTAGGGCTTGCTTATAAAAAACATGCCCCTTCACAGATGGCGATTAACTTTGCCAGTGTGGTGCAAGTGGCTTGTCACCACGCCAACGAAATAAATGAAATCGGCTAATTTGATTTCGGCGCTCTGTTCATTAAAAAGATGCCTGAAATAATAAAAATCGCACCATATAAAAATGATAAAGTCGGCTGTTCATGAATGAAAACCCAAGCCATGAGCGCTGCAAAAATAGGTTCTGAAAGCTCGGTCACTTGTACCTTTGCGGCACTCATATAAGACAACGCTTTAGTGGTACAGAAAAAGCCGAGTATGGTTGGTAGAACAGCTAAACCAATCAAACCTAAAATGATGTCACTATTAAAAGTAATGCTATGCAAGTTTATTAAAAACGGAACTGCAAGATAAACACTACCAAACAGTAGTAAGTATTTAGTCAGAAACAGGCCGCCGTTTAATTTGAACTTTTTCACTAAAACCGAAAATAAGCCATAACCCGTACCGGCAATAGAAGCATTAATCAGCATTAAAAGGCTATTTTCACCTTTCCACGAAATAATGCTAATCCCAGCAACCGCCAATAATGTTCCAATAAGCGAATGAATATAGATGCTTTCTTTTAAAATGAACCTCCCAAAAAATAGGGCAGAGATGGCAGCCGAAGCCATGAGTACCACCACCACATTGGCCGCAGCACCATGGTTATAGGCAATGGTCTCAAAAAAGAATAGCGAGAAAATTCCTAAAAAAGCACATATGGCAATTTGAGCAAAAACGCTGAGTTTACTTGGCGTGTTGCTAATAAATGCAACCTTTTGGCTGTCAGGCACTTTAAATAAAAACATACTTAAAAAGAAAAAGGCGATAATGGTTTTTAAAAAGGCAATGTCTTGCGGGTTTAAACCACTGTGCATGAGTAATTTACTAATTACACCAATAGATGCATTTAAAGCTGCTGCACACAGTGCAAATAGGGTTCCAATAATTAAATTATTCACTCTTATAATTTTTCCTAATTTTTACGCATGCAGTCTACATTATTTTTTGGTTGAATATTCAATTAAAGTAACCAGTTAAGTTCAATATTTTCAAAAATTTATTTTGTATGGATTTAACTATTTTTATAAAAACATAAACTCTTCTAATAGACTTTTGTTTCAAATAATTGTGATTTATAGCGCCAGCTCATATTATATAATTAGTTAATTATTAAAGAATTTTAAAATGATTAAATCGATTATTTCAGGTTGCGCGGTTCTTACACTTTCAGCTTTAACGGTAACTCATGCAGAGTTTTCTTATGAACAAGAATTACAACAAGGCTGTAATAAAGTGAAGCAATACGCGAGCTTAGGTAAGAAATTCTACGACCAAAAACAATATAAAAAAGCGCTCGAAAACTTCCAAAACCAAGCCTCTTGGACTGCTTTTTGTAAGGCCAATGCAGACGAAACCACAGTTAAATTTACCGACCGAGATATTGAAGTTGCCAACAATAACGTGGGCTTAGCCTATGCCAAATTGGGTCGACCACTTTGGGCAAGAGCATGGTTTATGCTCGATGAAAAATCAAAGTCTAGTCAATTTAACCTTAAGCAGTTGCCTGCCCCTAAAGCGTCAAATGATCTGTCAGGTGAATACGTCCGTTACTCAGGTTTTGGTGAGTGGGATCACATCACGGTAAGTCGTAAACAGGGCCAATATGCCATTGGTTATTCGGGTGTTTATATGGGCTTACGAAGCTTAATTTACGGCCCAAATATGGGTGAGTTTGACACCAAAATGCCGACCAATGCCAAGCAAACCATTTATAAAGATCAGGACTGCCGTATTCAGCTCGATTTTAAATCTAACGCGAAATTAGGAAATTATATTCAGGTTAAACAAAGCGAAGGCGAGTCGGGTTGTGGCTTTGGACATAACGTTTATGCCGATGGAACGTATTTAAAAGTTGAGTCTGGAAAATAAGATTAAACATATAGGAACACAATAATGAAAAATATATTTGCACCTTTACTGCTTGTTTCTACAGTTATTTTTTCTGCTCACATTTATGCAGAGCCGACTAGTACCTGTAAGGAAGTGAAATTCCAAAAGGCTGATCAGGCTTGGAGTGGGCACTATTATTTACATGGTGTGATGGAAGTCGGTTCAGAGCTTTTACTTCAGCCAGACGGTAAGTTTCAATGGATGCTCGCTGTGGGTGCTTTAGACCAATATGCTGAAGGCACATGGTGGAAAAATGGAGACTGTATTGGCTTAAAACCAGAGGCTAAATTTAAAAAGGATTTAAGCATTTTCCCTGAGAGCCTAACGATTTCGGATAAATCCTTAGATGCGATCTGGCAGGGTGGGCGCCAGCAAGGCACATATAGCAAAGACTAAATAAAAAAGTCCGACACTGAGTCGGACTTTTTAATAGCTTATATTTTAGTGGTTGACCGCAGCAAGTTGCTGAGCGTTATAGCGTGCGCCCATGTTTGGATATCTCGCGATAATCGCTTCAATTTCTGCCAAATCTGCTGCTGTTAAATGAAGATCTACAGCGCCTGCATTTTCCACAAGTCGCTCGATTTTACGTGTACCCGGAATTGGAATAATGTCGTCACCTTGCGCAAAAATCCAAGCCAAAGCCAGTTGAGCTGCTGTCGCATTTTTGCTTTGAGCAAATTCGCTAAATGCCTGCGCTAAGCTTTGGTTATTTTTCCAGTTATCGCCCTGATAACGTGGTAAATGGCGACGGAAATCATTTTCATCTAGGTTATTTACATCAAGCGTATTGGTAATTAAACCACGCGATAAAGGTGAATACGGCACAAGGCTAATGCCTAACTCACGAATGGTTTGCAAATGGGTTTGCTCAAACTCACGGGTAAGTAACGAATATTCATGTTGAACCGCTGCAATCGGGTGAATCGCATGTGCTTTACGAATAGTTTCAGCCGACGCTTCACTCAGCCCTAAATAACGAACTTTACCTTGTTTGACCAAGTCTGCCATTGTGCCAATGGTATCTTCAACCGGAACATTTGGGTCTATGCGGTGTGCATAATACAAATCAATCACGTCTGTATTTAAGCGTCTTAAACTGTTTTCGACCGCGACTTTAATCCACTCAGGTGAGCCGTCGATATAAGACTCTAAAGAGTTTTTCGGGTTAAGGTTATCTTCTTTATAGCGGAAGCCAAATTTGGTCGCCAAGAACACTTTGTCACGATGTTTTTCTAAAACTTTTGAGAGCAAAACTTCATTTGCACCGTTGCCATACATGTCGGCAGTGTCCCAAAAGTTAATGCCGAGGTCTAAGGCCTTTTCTAGAGTTGCAATGCTTTGTGTGTCGTCTGAGGCACCATAGGCAAAGCTCATTCCCATGCAACCTAAACCAAGTGCTGATACTTTTTCGCCTGTTTGTCCTAAAGTTCTATATTTCATTTTTCACACTCTTTTTGCAAAATCACTTGAGTAGAAAAACTATAAAATGCTTTGGCTCAAACTGACGTATAACATTCAAACCAATAATTATAAAATTCAAACAATCTGTTTTTAGGCCACACAGTCTTCGCGGAACTTTTTAGGTGAAAACCCCGTATTTTTCTTAAAGAAGTTGGTGAAATACGCTGAATATTCAAAGCCTAAGCTATAGGCAATTTCGGAAATATTCCAACTGGTGTGTTGTAGCAGCGCTTTGGCTTCTTGAGTAATGCGCGAGCTAATATGCTCAGACGTGGTTTTACCTGTAGCTTCTTTTACAGCTCGATTTAAATGGTTCACATGCACAGACAGGCCATAGGCATAGTCATTTGCAGTTTTGAGTTTAAGCTGAAAATGGGGCGAGTCGATCGGGAACTGGCGCTCTAATAATTCAAAGAATAAGTGGCAAATCCGAACCGCAGCATTGCTATGTTTTTCAAACTGTTGGGTCGGTTGCATTTTCATGGCTTCATGCACAATCAGGTGCAAATAGTTTCTTAAAACGTTGTATTTATGAATATAGTCTGAATTTATTTCATTCATCATCTTTTTGAAAATAAATGAAATTTCTTCAACTTGTTGGTCATTTAAAAAATACAGCGGGTCGCCGTCGACTTTAAACAGCGGTGAGTCTTTTAAAAAACTTTGTCTCGATTCTTGGTTTACAAACTCTTCGGTAAATAGACAAAACCAGCCCGCTTGTTCAGGCGAATTAATTTCCCAAGCGTAGGGAACCATTGGGTTTGAAAACAGTAAAGCAGGGCGGTCTACCCGAATCCAGCGGTTGGCGTAGTGAGGTTCGCCTGTGCCTAAAACCAGTGAAATTTTATAATAGTCACGGCGGCTATAAGGGGTGAGAAACGAGCAGGCATCGCGTTGGAACACGTTAAAATGTCCAAATGAAGTGGATGGAACCGAGTAATCGCTATCTCTGGTTAAAGAAAAGCGGCGATAAAAATCATGTATGGTTTCCATGTTTTTGCCTGCGTGTATTATCAATTTATTTAAAGTTATAAAATTCAAACTTTATTTACTGTAGCTTTTATTTATAGCGTGATCAATCTGTTCATTTAAACAGGTTTGAAAATGAATAAATTTTTATAAATACTCTGGGTAAGCAATGTAAGAAGACTCTACACATTCGAAGCCCATTTGCCGATAAAGACTAACCGCTGGAGTGTTATCAACGTCGACAATTAAGTGGGCAATTCGTCCCGTTGCAACAATCCGATTAACTGCAAATTTTAAGACGCGTTCAGCAAAACCTTTTCGACGATAAGCAGGGAAGGTATATGTGCCACCAATAGAAACGAGTCGATCAGTTTCTATGCCTAAACGCACAATCGAAACGATCTGTTGATCTGCTTCAAGCACAATAATTTTTTGTTGTTGAATTAGAGATGCCCAGTCAGGTGTTTCATTTACTGAGCGCTCTTTATTGTATTGATGTTGATATTCATCAAGACGGGCAATATCCGAAAGTTCAGCCAAGCGCCCTTGAGCTTCAGAAAATTGGCGTGAGCAAATCATGATCCATTGATCATATTCTCTTAAAATGCGTCCTTTTTGTTTTATCTCGGCATGTAATAAGTCCCGCCCAATTGCGGTCGTTACGATCCGACGCGGTTGAAGCTGTAAAATTGATGTACACAGTAATGATCCAGATGATGCCTCTGATGGAACCCAGAAACAGGTGCCCCCAGCAAGAATAACTGCGACTCCTAGCAGTTGCTTGGCGTTTTGTGAGTCATACAAACGTAAGAGTTGCCACTCGGCATTGGTAGCTTGTGTATGATTAAGAAAAGCCATCGCCCCAATAGAATAATAAAACCGCTCTTCAAGCCACTGAAAGATAATTTGATATTCTTCTGAACTAGTGGGAGGTCCCTTTATTATCATTATTAATTACCTATTCAAATCATGCACTCAATCATAATTCACTATCCTACATTTTTATTATCATGACATCGTTAAATTTAAGTTGAAGGTCTTTTTAGCTTAAATATCTAATTGAATAAACAACAATAATTATTTAACCAATTTCTATTCAACCTTACATTGACACTCCAAAACGTGCGGATTATCCTTTGCCTGCTGGCCTACATTGCCAGTCGGTTTTAGCAGACCGTCGTACAGATTACATCAGATTTATTCCTTCTGAGGGAGAGATCTGCATGTATTCAACCCGTCTCCCTCACGTTGCGGTAGGGCGAGAGGGGGACACCTTCGGGTGTGCTGGTTCTGTACCCAGTCTGCTAACCCCCTTTCGTTCTGCCACCATCTTTTAGCAGAGATAGGCAGAATCCTTATTTGTACAGGAATCCGTCATATGCGTACTATTTCATCTCTCTCGTTGGCAACCTTCGCCAAAATCTTTGACTCTATACCCAACTGGTCTTTAAAACGGTTTAACCGACTCTAGGTTTTAAGCCATAGGTCATTACGACTAAAAAATCATAGCAACAATAAAACCCGAGATAGGCGAGCACACCATTTTTGTGCTGCTTTTGCACGCCTGTTTTTAGCGCTCAATTTAAGAGCGACGGCATTTCTATCTCTTTTATTTACAACAAAAAATTATTTTAAGCGATATACATGAAAAATTTAGAAGCTTCATTTAGAGCATTGCGAGTGCTCCACACGGCAAAGGATTTATTTAACCAATATGGGTTTCATAAGGTAGGGGTAGACCGAATTATTGCCGACTCCCAAATTCCCAAAGCCACCTTCTACAACTACTTCCATTCAAAAGAAAGACTCATTCAGATGAGCTTATCTTTTCAAACAGACGCTTTAAAAGAAGAGGTATTTTCTACGATCTATTCGTACCGTGAACTGATGGTGTTCGATAAACTCAAGAGAATTTTCTTTTTACATGCTGACTCAGACGGGCTTTATCGTTTGCCTTTTAAAGCAATTTTTGAAATAGAAAAACATTATCCTTCGGCTTATAAAGTGGTGGTTGATTATCGAAACTGGCTTATTCAGGAAATTCACAAACTACTTTTAACCGTAAAACCTGCCGCTACAGTTGAAGATGCGCATATGTTTTTGTTTGTGGTCGATGGAGCAATGGTGCAGCTTTTAAGCTCAAAGCAAACTGATGAAAGGGAATATTTGATTGATTATTTTTTAAGTCGGGTTTGAGGGGGGGAGGCCCGACGAGAGTTGGGCTTTTATAAAAAATATTATATTATATTTTTTTATATTTTGAGTTTAATGTAAATGAAAAAAGAATCTAGCCTATTTACAAAAGTTAATTTTATCGAGGTAATACGAACCATACCATGGAAAAATATAACCGCATTATCTGTTTTATTTTATATTGCCGCCATTTGGGATTTTTTTTATTCAGTCTTTACCGGTAAACCTAATAAGTTTAGTGAAGTAAATGGAGTCTTTAATACATTAATTAATCAAAATGAGTTTTTGATATGGATTTTTTTTATAGCTTTTATTATATATTTCTTTATAAGTATGTGGGCTAATTATAGAATTTTTAAGAAAAAAAAGATAAGTGCTTTTTATAGAAATTTGATTGAAGTATTTAATTATACAGGTTTTTTTATTATCGAAATTTTTTATCTAATAGCTATTTTCTGTTTTCATACAATTATCTTAACTCTTTTAACTTTTGAATTTAGATCAACATTAATTTTCTTTATGTTTTTTATATATTTCATAGTATTAGCATTGTTCATACATTGGGGGTATTCAAGCGTAAAAGTTAAAAACTTAGATTAAGATAAAGAAATTATTCCAAAATCTAATTTTTTGGAATAATTTTATTTTTACTGTCTAAAACTAAGAATTCATATTCCGCTCGCCCCATTGGCACATCATATCCAATAAAGGAATTAAAGACTGTCCTCTTTCAGAAAGACGATACTCAACTTTAGGCGGAATTTGAGGATATTCCTTACGAATAATAAGTTCATCTCTTTCTAACTCTTTAAGTGTATTGCTCAGCGTTCTAAATGAAATATTGCCAATACAGCGCTGCAACTCATTAAAACGCATAACGGTTTTTCCATACAGCCAATACATGATGATCATCTTATATTTGCCATTAATTAAAGAAAGGGTATAGCCAAAACCCGTTTCTTCTAATGGCGTATTTGATGGAAGGCAGTCAGTCATTTTTAAAATCTACACTATCTTTTGGTATAGTATATAACAAAAATTACCGTACTTATATTTAGGAAAGCATACTTCTATAATCGATTCATCTATTTTTCGATAAGAGTGTTTTTATAATGAAAAAGACATTAGTGATCGTTGCACATCCTCACATAGACCAGTCTGTAATTAATAAAAGATGGGTAGAGGAGTTAGAAAAATATCCCGACCAATTTACAGTTCACCAGATTTATCAAGCCTACCCAGATGGCGTAATTGATGTTGCCAAAGAACAAGCGCTTGTAGAAGAACACGAAAATTTAGTCTTTCAATTTCCAGTGTATTGGTTTAACTGTCCGCCACTTTTGAAACAATGGCTTGATGAAGTTTTGGCGTATGGTTGGGCTTATGGTTCAACAGGTGACAAGCTTAAAAATAAAAAATTTATGTTGGCGGTGTCTGCAGGTGCTCAAGAAAAAGTTTATTCAGAGCAAGGTGAATATAAGCTTTCGTTAGAGCAGATTTTTAGTTCTTTTGAACTTACTGCTTTATATATTGGGGCAGTCTATCAACCGCTTTATGCATTTTATGGTTTAGACACAAACCCTTCACCAGATGATGCTATTCCAACTCACCAAGAAATAGATAACAGTGCCGTTCAGTATGTTCAGAAGTTATTAGCGCTGTCTGAGTAATTTTTAAAAGAGAGACCTAAGCGTGAGAGTTTGGGTCTTTTATATAGAAGATTTTTTAAAAAATTACATTAAGGTTTTAAGTTAAATATACAGTTTATTTATGATATAAATGTTCGTTAAATATAGATTAAATTTAAAAAATTATGACCGTTTTTCGCATTAAAGAAAAAGAAAATTCCCTTATAACTGAAGATGCTCATGAATTAATATGCTACGCAACAATCAGTGAAATAAACTCATGGAATGATGTTGTTAACTTATATTCAGAAATTAAGCAGAAACATTTCCCTAAAAAAGTATTATTACTTTTAGAAGATATAGGACAGTGCGAATACACGTCTATGCATGCTTCAATGGGAGAGGGGCTTTATTTTGATACCACAGAATTCGTTGAAGATGACAGTGCAGCAAGTTGGGAAAATACTCGACCTTTAGAGCTTCAATACCATATTGAACAATTATTAAAGCCAGAAAATTATTTAAACTTTAATAACTTGCCAAAAAAACTTAACTATAGCGATGAAGATCAGGCAACTCTGCTACAGATCAATGCTGAACCAGAAAAAATTTTAGATGAAGTTATTCAAGTAAAGTTAGTCAATATTCAAACTGAAACTCAAAAATTTGCAGCATGCCTCAATGGTTACTTTACTTGTGATTTGAACCCTTTTGAGTCTTTTAGCTTGATTGAGCATTTAGATCAAAACTATGGCTTAGAGTATGTGGGTTTAGGGGCAAGCTTATTATTCTTTATTAAAACATCAAAATTTGATGCAAATAAAACTCCTCAATTGCTTAATGAGTTGAGCAACTTTTATCAATTCAATCAAACAACGCATAACCAGCTAGAACAACATTTATCTAATCATGAATATCTTATTTTGCCTTATGTAGAGTCATTAGAAGTTTTTGATCTGGATTAAGGCTGATTAGAGAAATCTAATGAGTTTCTTTCTTAGTTGGGCGTTGGCTTTAAGAGATAATATTTTTAAAGTGTTTGCAAAAACCAATTTTGTCTATAAGTTGAAAATACAATAATACGTCTTTGGGAAAACTATGAATATCGCGCCTTTTCCATTTCAAATTACAAACTGGGAAGAAATAGAAGTCACTGAATATAGCGGTGAAACTGGAAAAGCTTATTGGAAAACTCAATTTTTTGGTGAAGAAACAAATAAGATTAGAGTAAGGCTTGTCGAGTACTCTGCAAATTACTTAGCAGACCATTGGTGTGAAAAAGGGCACATATTATTTTGCCTAGAAGGCGAGTTGGAAAGTAGATTGAAGGATGGACGAACATTTACTTTAACTTCAGGCATGAGTTATCAAGCGGAGATAACTCCGAACCACACCAGTCTTATAGCTTGAATGGTGCGAAGTTACTTATCGTTGATTAAGTTGATTTTATTTAAGTTAAATAAAAAGACCTAAATCAAAACGATTAGGTCTTTTTTGAATTCTGGCGGTTGAGAGAGGGAATCACATTTTTTGATTAATATATTGATAATATTTAAATAAAATATAAATAGTCTTATTTGATCCCCCAATCGTCCCCCAGTTAGAAAAAGCTGAATTCAATGAAATGAATTTTCTCAATTGATTGGCAGAAAGATGACAGCAAACTTTCGTTGTCCTTCATAGTACATCAATTTCTATTCTATCTAAATACAACCATTATACGTTAAAAGCTTCCTGTTTGATTAGCTGTTCACTACGACTAATGCCCAACCGATTTGCAATGCCTTGCCATTTTTTTACCGCCAATAATACTTCATCATAAATCTGAGTCGCTTCCTCTTGAGATAAGCGGAAAAAATCAATCACCTCAAATGCCAAGTTGTAATCAAGTGCATTAGCTGTATCTGTAATATTAAGGTGTAAACCTTGGTTCCCTACAATAGGGTTAAGATCATATGCAGGTGATAACTTCCATCCTTTATCAGTTAATAAGAAGCCATGATTTCTTAAATGGTCATCTGTATTTGATATTGCAATATTAAAGATGATCCTGCGCCATAATTGAGCTAGATCATTTTTTGTTTGTGATCCGTTATTGGTTAGAAACTCGGCTATTTCAAGATAACTTGCCCCCTCTGAATGTTCTCCATCGTAGTACCCTAGTTGAGTCATGGCTGATGAGAAATGTATTCGCTCAGTTCCTTGGCGGTCAAATCGTTTGGTGAGAAAAGTATGATGTTCTGAAGAGAATCGGCGTATTTCACTTGGGAACATTTCTACTCCAGCTAATCGAGCCAACTCATAACAGATGAACTCCCAAGCCCCTACATCGAATGTATCTTTCTGATTAGGAAATTTGGCGATCCAGAGATGTCCTTGCTCATCAGTCACGCAAGCTTTAGGTCTAGCACCACCTAAAGAAGAACCAGGGGAAATTAATAATTTAAGCCAGTGATAATATTCTTCACTGTCAATGTTCTCATCTTTCTCAATTTGGATTGCGGCATATTCTAGTTCACGTAATGAAGTCATTGGAGGAGCTGCAAACTCGTCATTGTCATCTAAGAAATTATCAGACTCTGCTGTTTTAAAACGAATTCCTCCCATGCGAAAAGAATCATGCACGCCCAGTAAATAGTCCAATTCCGTGAGTCTGGCACTTGAACGTAAACCTTTGTAATGTTCTATTGCCGCATGGCGTTGCATCAGAATTCGTCCCCAACGGTCAGGGGCTGAGTCTAAGAAGCTACGAAAATTCTTATCTGGAAGGTCGTTATAAAGTTCACCACGATGAAGTGTTAAGAATGGATCAAGTTGAAGACGATATTCTGACTTCAAGAATGAGCGATCATAAGCAAAACTAAATACACCGCCACGACTTGTCTCAGCAAACATTAATTGCCCTGTAAGTAATGGTGAATCAATAGGTAACCAAGAAGCATAAACATCTACTATATTTCGGGTCATTTTGAACCTTCTAATAATTTAATATTTTGCAGTTTAATTCCCACTTCGTCATGGGCTGCTAATTTGGCAAAATTATCTTCCATACCTAACACTCCCATCACTTTGATATATGTACCGATTGCTACACTGGGATCTCCAGCAAAAACTTTATTTATAGTTTTATTATCAAATCCAGTACGGTCGCAGATCATTTGTTTAGTCCAACCACGACGCTTAACAGCGAGTAATAGATCTTCCCCGAAAGTGGTCAATGCCTTACGCTGTTTGGGGAACAAAATTTTATATAGATCTCTTTTCGGCATAAATCCTCCTGAAATAGGACTATATTCCTAGATTTTACATATAAATGGGAATATATTCCCATTTTTGTTGTGAGTCAACTGTTAATCTTCTAAGGTGGCTTGAACTAATTTTGGTACTCTTAAATGCCATTCTCTCCAGTCAAGGCTTGTCCTGACTGGAGTTGTTTTAATGCTGTTTCAAAGTCAAAGTCAAAGTCAAAGTCAAAGTCAAAGGCTGTTGTTATAGTGGCGTCATTCATGTTTTTAACAGTTTAAGGAAATGACACAGCTTTTTGAACACTACCCACTATTAAGTAATTTTGTTAGAACTAAATTTAATGTGGGATTATTCTTTAAAAGTATCATTCAGCGCTTTTTGCACAGCATCGACTCTTGTTTTACAAGCTTTATAGGCAGACATTGATTCTTCAACAATCTTCATAAGGTTATCAATATCTGGTTCATCTTGATCTTCTAACAACGTTGCATTTTTCTTTAGTAATTCATAACCTTCTTTAAAACTTAACTCTTTCTTAGTCATTGTTAGTCACCTTATTTACATCGGCATGAATAAAGCCATCTTGCATTTCAATTGAAACGGTTGCTCCGACTTGTTGAACAGAACGAATTGCTTTGTTATCGAAGAAAATAAAAAGCTCAAACAACAGCTCAAAACAGCTGAAATGGAACGTGAATTTCTAAAAAAGGCAGCAGCGTACTTTGCGAAAGAAAGTCAGTAAGGTACGCCTATATGAAACAGCAAAGATATTTATTCCCGATTAGCTTTATGGCTAGATTACTTCACGTTTCAGTGTCACGATTTTATGATTGGCTAAAACGAGGCATGAATAAAAGATTGGTTCAGCGAAATCAACAGACAATTTTGGTCAAAATAGCTCATGAGGAAACTAAACAAAGCTATGGCTATATTCGATTAACTAAGCATTTACAAGCGCAAGGTATCAAAATCAGTACGTATGCTGTACGTCAAATAAAAAAGCTCAACCAGCTGTATTGTAAGCGTCATAAGCGTTTCAAAAGAACTACGAAGAGTGATCATAATCGAGCGATCTACGCAAATTTACTAGAGCAACAGTTTTCAATGACTAAGCCCAATCTTGCATGGTCAAGCGATATTACATACATTTGGACTGCTGAAGGTTGGTTATACTTGGCAGCAGTAAAAGACCTGTACACGAAACAAGTGGTTGGCTATAGCTTAAATGAGCGTATGACCGCACAACTTGTTTGCAATGCACTGACTATGGCGATTCGTAATCAAAAACCAACGAAAGGCTTAATTATTCATTCGGACAGAGGCAGCCAATATTGCAGCCATGAATATCGAAAGATACTGGAAAAATGTGATTTTCAAGGTTCAATGAGCAAACGTGGGGACTGTTACGATAATGCACCGATTGAAAGTTTCTGGGGCATACTCAAGAATGAATTAGTGCATCATTGCAACTATAAAACCAGAGATGAAGCTAAAGCAGATATTACAAAATACATTGTGTTATTTTATAATCAGCGAAGAATTCAAAAGAGTTTGGATTTTAAAACGCCAAATCAAATAGCAGAGAACTTTTATCGGTTAGCTGCCTAGCATATCCCAAGTGAAAGTCTCCTGCTAATTCAGCACATATCAGGTTTGAATGACGCGGACATTGACCACAGTGATGATCAGGCGACCAAAGCAGGTTGGATACAGGCGAGTCTTGAGAAGATTAAGAGTACGCCTTTTGCGCTAGAGCCTAAGCACCTGACACACTAGATGTACCCGAAAAGGGGCTAGTGAGACTAACGGACACGTTAGCTGGTGGATATGCGATGCAATTGATCTAAATTAATTTCAAAGCACCAGAACCGGCTCAGTTGTGCCCAAAGCGGATGTTCGCAAAAAATAATCTTCTCTTGATACCGCAGATTAAAGTGGATGTTCGATATGGCCTTTTAAAGGTAGAAAACTTAGTATTTAGACGCCTACCTTCTAGAGAAATAACGCAAATGAATAAAATGCTACCATCAACTTAAAATCATGATATGTCACGGCAAACTTCACACTTTCTAACTGTTGGCATAAACAACATACCATCCATCTACTGAAGTAGAAATTTTTTGAAATGTGCCGATGGTGTATTTTCAAGCATATTGCTACGACAAATAACGTAAAGATTTTTGTAGGGGGTGATCCCTTCAATTTTAACGCTTCTTAGTCGACCACTCTCGCACTCATCGACCACAGACGAAGAGATCACCAATGAAATACCCAAGCCTGCCTGTACTGCCCGTTTAACCGCCTCTGTGCTTCCAAGCTGCATAGATACACCAATAGAATCTGCCACGCTTCCGAAAAAATGCTGTAACAGACGCCCTGTGCCGCTACTTGTTTCTCCCCCCAGCAATTTCTCTCCCTTCAGCCAATCTAATGGAATACTCGCCAATTTGGCCCACGGATGCTCCACCGGCACAATCACAGCTAGTTCTTCACTTCGCCAAACGCATGCATCAAATCCCTCTCGTTGATCCCACCATTCCATAATGGCCACATCGACTTCAAAGTTTTCCAGTTTTTTCACAATGGTAAGATTATCGCCAATGACTACATCAAAATTGCAAGTTGCTGTTTTCTTGAACCGCCTCAAGTGCGGTGGCAATACATAGATGCCGATATTCGAGCTCGCGCCTATTACAAGACGATTTGTGTCGAATAATGCGCACGCTCTGGATCCGGTGCGCACTAGGTTTTCCGCATAAGGCAAAAACACTTTGCCTTCCTCTGTGAGCGTACAACCTGCGTTGTTTCGCACAATCAGATTGACACTCAGCGACTCTTCTAGGCGCCTAACATGCTGAGTCACAGCTGACTGTGAGAGCCCTGTGTGCTTGGCTGCTTCACGAAAGCCACCCCGATTCACGACAGCCAGAAAAGTAACTACGCGTTCAAGATTGATCAATTAACGCCTTCCAAAATTGGATTATTGATAGCATCGGATGGCCTTTGGCCGGTCAGTGCCTGTAAGATATTATTGGCTGCTAGTTTCTCGATTTCGAAACGCACGTCGTCGACCGCAGACCCCAAATGTGGGGTGAAAAATGTTTGCGCTGTATTGGTCAGTAACTCCTGCGGAATAGCTGTTGGCCTATCAACACGGATCCACTCTTCCAATTCGAAAACATCTGCCGCATAACCCGCCAATTTTCCAGATTCAAGTGCTTCGGCAACAGCTAATTCATCGACAACTGAACCACGACACGCATTGATCAAGTAGCTTCCTGTGCGCATTGTGCCAATTGTTTCTGCATTCAATAAGTGCAAAGTTTGCGGCGTCATTGGCAGCATAGGTACAACAAAGTCACTGCTACTTAATAATTCATCGAGACTCACCTGTCGTGCATTCCAGGCCTTTTCCTGCTCTTGATTCAAGGCGATGTCATCGCAATAAAGCACCCGCATATCAAAACTCGATAAGCGCTTCGCAATCGCTCGCCCGACCGCACCCATACCGATGATTCCGAGTGTGCGTCCTGTTAAACCCGTTCCGTATAGTTCCGGTCTCCACCCGTTAAATCCGTGAGTTCGGATACGGCGATCCCCCTCGGCCAGATGGCGAGTCAGGCCAAGAAGCAATCCAATTGTCAGCTCCGCCGTTGGGATGGTCAGAAGGTCCGGCACGATGCTGAACCAAATACCACGGCGGGTACAAGCATCGACATCAAAGTTGTCATAGCCTTTGAGTGCTGCACCTACAATCTTCAATTTAGGGCAGGACGCAAGAAAATCATCATCGATACTGTCAGGCATGAATACCATCAGTGCGTCAGCATCCTTTGCTCTCTCCAGCAATTCTGCGCGCGACATAGTATCGCGGGTCATGTTGGGAACGACATCCGCAACAGATTGTAAATAATCGATAATTTCAGGATGAACCCAGTGGGTAAGAACTATTTTTTGTTTCATGTGGACCCTCATGTGTATACCGGATTTTTTATATGGGTTAGCTACTTGAACTTGCGACGCAAGAATGAACTGAATGTATCAACTAGCGTCACCATCCCAAGAATGACCAGCAATATCGCGGATACTTCTTGGTATTGCATAAGACGCAGCGATCCTATCAACTCGAAACCTATACCGCCGGCACCGACCATTCCCATCACCGTTGAGGCGCGAAAATTGTATTCCCACCGATAAATCGCGGTGTCGGCCATTTGCGGTAATACTTGCGGAAAAATGCCATGAAATATCACTTGTAGCGGGCTGCAACCTGCGGCCTGCGCAGCTTCAACTGGTGCTTGATCTGTATGCTCAATCGCTTCCGCAAAAAACTTAGCGATCATGCCGATTGAGTGCAGGCCTAATGCCAACACACCCGGCAGTGCACCAAAGCCGACAGCTGCCACGAAAACTATACCCATAATAAGCTCAGGAACAGATCTCAACACATTTAACAGAGCACGCGCAGCCTGATAGACCGCTGGATGTGGACTGGTATTGCGTGCAGCCAAAATACCCAAGGGCACGGACAAAAGCACAGCGATGGCGGTTCCAGCAATACTCATGGCTAAGGTATCGAGCACTGGCTTGACCCATGCTCTCCACTCACTAAAGTTGGGAGGGAACATCTCACCAATGAGACTAACAAGACTTGGCACGCCTTCGCCTAAACGCTCACCATCAAATAGACCAACGTAATACCAACATCCGACGACAATAGCTAAAATCAATATCACATACCTAACTACTCGATTCCAGCTTTGGCGCTGCTCTGACAATATGGCTTCGAAGTTCGTATTCATTGTAGAGACCTCAAAAAATTAGAACTTGGAAAAATCTAGCTTTAGCAAACTACCTAAATCACGCACGACATCGTAATCCTTATCTGTTACAGGCCCGAATCCTTCAGCCTTGAATGGTTTCAACACGTTCGGATCTTTCAAATCGAGGAAGGCAGCACGAATTTTTACTTTTAGCTCTGGTTTTAAGTTAGAGCGCATAGTCCATGGGTACTGAGGAAACGGTTTTGACTCCACTAAGACCTTCACTTTGTTTAGATCGATCAAGCCGCTCTGAACGAGCGATTTGAAAATGGGCTTGCTCAGACCACCGGCCTGCGCGTGTCCATTCTGAACTGCCATCGCCACTGCATCGTGAGAGCCTACGAAATGCTCCTTGTAATCCTTTTTGGCAAATAATCCTTTATCAGCAAGCATTGATTTGGGGATCAGGTGGCTGGATGTAGAGGCCTTGTCACCCCAGGCAACGGCTTTTTTCTTGATATCTGTGATGTTGTTGATGCCCGCCGCCTTATTCACAATTAGCACTGACTGATAAGTTGTTGTGCCTTTTTGTTGCATTGCTGCAAATGGTTCAATCTTACTTTTCTGTTTGGCCAATACATAAGACAAGGGCCCAAAATATGCAAGATCAATACGACCGAACCGCATTCCTTCAATCATTGATGAATAGTCAGTGGTAACAATAAGCTCAATCTTTTTGCCCAGAGCTTTTTCAAGATACATCTCTAGAGGCTTATTATTTTTAATGACGGTTGATGCATTTTCATCAGGCAAGAGAGCAACTTTTAATGTGCCGGGGTCAGGATTAGGTGCGGCATATGTGACACTACCTAAGAGGCTAAACGATATTAGAGCCAGTACAGCGAATAGCTTTTTCATGGTTATTTCTCCTCAGTTCTTAAGTTAAACAATGGTTATGAGTAATATTTGGAATGTTTGAATTCAATTACGCTTTTTGTTCATAGAGTTCAGTTACATGCGTTTGTGTCAGAGCCGCTGGTATTGCATCGAACACAACCTTGCCATGAGCCAGACCGACGATTCGGTCAGCATAGCGTTTAGCGAGATCGACTTGATGTAGGCTGACTACAGCGGTTATGCCGTCTTCTTTGCATATTTGGTGTAAGAGCGCCAAGACTTTGTTGGCGGATGCTGGATCAAGGCTTGCCACAGGCTCGTCTGCCAAAACAAGTGCCGGTCGCTGCGCTAATGCCCGAGCTATACCCACGCGTTGTTGCTGACCGCCACTTAACTCATCCACTCGTGAGAGTGCTTTGTGAAGTAGCCCAACGCGGTCAAGGCTGTGTAATCCAATAGATTGATCCTCCTTCGATAGAGGAAAAAGAGTACGAAGCGTCGAGTGATAACCTAGTCTACCCATTAGCACATTTTGCAAAACAGAAAGTCGACCAATTAATTGATGCTGCTGGAATATCATGCCAGTACGCCGACGATGCTCTTGCAATATTTTTTTGTCCAACAATGAACCTAACATTGTAATGTTTATATTGCCGCTAGTGGGTTTTTGCATCAGGTTAAGACAACGGAGCATTGTTGATTTGCCTGCACCAGAGGCACCGAGCAACACTGAAAACTCTCCCTGTTGAAACGTGAGTGAAGTTGGATGCAACGCAATCATTTGTCCGTACTGGACGGTAATATTTTGAAGTTGAATCATTGCTGCCAGACCCTCGTTGTTGTAATCAATCTTTATTTTTGATTACGAAATCAGATAATGAGGTGAGCATAACGACTCAATGTTACAGTTTTATTGCGAGCAATTAGCAATCGCACTCAAACGCTTGGCTATAAGACTTCCAATTGGTATGCAGTGAGGCGCCGGTAATTGGCGGAGCTAGCTGGGAGGGGTTTAGCAGGATTTTAAGGCACACCCTGGCGTCCGCTTCTGGCCGAACGCAGCTGGAAGGCTCAAAATAGGTCGAGACACATTAAAATTACGTCACTACTCATAAGTGGCGATTATGTAAAATCGTTTGCGTGGCTTTTAACCTACTACTAATCTAATAATCCCATATCCTTTAGCAAGAACATTCCTAGGGTTTTGTAGTAGGGTTTCTCTCATCAATGTGTCGATTTGAGTCGAAGCAAATTTAAGTTGTTGCTGAGAAAAATACTGCGTTGTTGACTTCATCAATTCAAGATTTTTTTGCGCTGTATTTATTTGATTCTGGGCATGGGTTTTGATGATATTCATCAACTGATCATTTTGACTTTGATAAGCTGAAATTTGATGTTGAGAGAGTAGTTTGATGGACTGAATAAAATCGATTGCCTCCTGAGATCGTTCTGAAATCAGATTACGTATTCCTGCAATCACTTTACTTGGGGTATCAAAAGATCGGTGTGCAATTTCATCTAAAATGGTTCGATCTTTCTCATGACCGATACCGACCCAAATGGGTACTTTTCGTTTGCAGAGTAAGGTAGCTAGATCATAGTCATTTAAATAAGCTAAATCATTGACTGCTCCACCACCACGGATAATAACGATGAGGTCGGGGGGGATTGTATGATTTTTTGCCCATTCGCGCAGACCTGAGCTTAAAGACTCCATAATGCTATTAGCAGCCGTATTACCTTGGAAGGTTGCAGTGTGATATATAAAGTGACAAACATTAGCTCTACTTAAGGCATCTGCATCTTTCTTGAAATCACCCAAACCAGCTGCATTTTCTGGTGCAATTACTAAGACATTATCAATGTCAAAAGGTATAGGAAGCGATTTATTTAGATTGATCAAGCCTTCAGTCGTTAAACGGGCCAGTATCTGCTGATAGCGCTTAGCAATATCGCCCAGCGTAAAGCTTGAGTCTATGTCTTCTATATTGACTGAAAAACCATATTGGGGATCAAAGCGAGCTTTGATTTTAATCAGTACATTTAGGTCTTTTGATAGCTCTATTCCACTTTCCCGCTCAAACTTGGATACGATTTTTGTGGCAGTGAATTTCCATATCGTTGCCTTACAGCTTGCAATTACCTTGTCCGTATTTTCAGCCTTTTCCGCCAATTCAAGATAGTAATGTCCACCTTTAATGTTTAAGTTCCGAATCTCAGCTTTTACCCATACAGGTTCTTCGAAGGTCATACGGATGACTTCTTGTACTGCTGTTAGGTACTCATTTAGAGAAAGTTGGGTGGTGGACATACTGCAAAATATTGGATGGAATATTCCTATAGTAGCAAAGATTAGAGCTTCTACAACTACGTAAATCGGTCAATATATTGGGTGGATTAACTGAAAATCATAGATGGATTTACAAAATTGCTGTGCATTAATTATTCTATATTCTCGCTTATTTATAAGTGAAAAGTAACGTAAATTAAAAAATACTATGTCACTACACATGGTCTTTTTTTTAACACTTGAGATGGTGCCATGTTCAAAATAATTTTCTTAAAGGAATTAAGTGGTTTCAATTTTGTACGTTTATTTTTGAATGCTAACTGGTCAAAACATGTTATTTTGAAAAAGTATGCTATTTGAACTGTGTTGAAAGATAAGTCTAAGGGGAGTTTATGCATTTAGGAGAAAATAATGCTGAAATTCAGCTAAAAATACAGAGGATACTCGATTTCTATTTTGTGCGTTTAATGAAAAATTACTCTAGTCATGAAGAGCAATTAGCATTAAATTATTTTAGATATTCTATTGCACTTTTAGAATTTTTAATCGTAGTTTATTCTCATGGAGGAAATCTAAATAAGTATAAAAAACTTGAATTATGGAATTTATTGCTAAAGCTTGGTCAACAAAATGGTTGGCAAACTTTGGGGGTGGGAGGGGGTATAGGCTTCGTTGATCGAATTAGACCTGAAAAAGATTCACCATTCTTTGTGTTTATAAGTTCGAAGAACTGTTATGAGTTTTTGCAAAATTTCTACAGAGAAATGCCAAATTTTCGTAGGTTCATGGTAGATCAATCAAATTGGGAGGTGAAAGATGCTGAACCTTCTATTGATGATTTAAATGGATTGGAGGCTAGGCTTAAGCCATATATAGAGAATTACAAATTTCCCCCACATCAACATTCGGAGATACAGGCTTCATTTTTTCAGGAATTTGAGAAGAGCTTTAAAACTAATATTCACTTGAAAATCGTGTGTGTGGATGTTGAATCAAGATCACTAATTCTATTAAATACAATAGGCGAAGCTAAACAATCTAGATTTGAATCTCAAGTTTTTGAGGAACATACTGAGTTGTCATTTTTTATTAGAAAGGCCGAGTATGCAGGAAAAGGTAAATTTAAAAATTTATACATTTTTGTATTCAATCAGCAAGCAAATTTAACTCCGAAATCATACTTTCAATCAATTGAACGTATTTGGTTCGAGACTGAGGGTAAAGGTTTTCTTGAGTCAATAACATTTCTCAATCCACTACTTACAAGCTTACAAATGAGTTCAGGCACCATAGAACAGAGCAACTCCTCCTATAAGTGCTTTGTTGGAGGGGTATTGAATTATATTTTTACAGTTGAAAATTATTTTTCCCTTACAATGGCATCTTCAAATAAAAATTATCTGATTTCTAAACTGGTAGACTTAGGGCCTAGGCTCTATAAAAACCCAAATGAGATAAAAAAGGAGCTAAGAAAGAAGCGAAGTCCGCGGAAAATCGAACACAGAACAGATTTTAATGAAAAAAATTATGAATGGGAAAAGTCTTTAAAGCTAACGAAACCTCTAATCAAACAACAAAAAGACATTAAACTTTTGTATAGTTTATTATCGGATAAGGATGATCCTGAAGAAAATGATTTACAGGAGTTTTTATATAAAATTGATTTGATGGTTCTATGTGCTTTTAAATGGAAAATTCCAGCTTTTGTTGTAAGTGATGGTTCATCCGCAGTGAAAAGTGGAACTGAAATAGGCAAAGTAATTGCTGATATAGATAAAGCCTATAAGCAAAAGCGAAGAGAGTTAATTCTAAATGCAGAATACTTAGGGGTTAGAGTTGGGCTCTTTGTCATAATATTTGAGTATTTGGGTATCGAAGCAACCACAACAGATATTATTTCGCCTGGACTAAACCGGTACTATTTTTACAATTCCTTAGTTGATGAAATAAATTTAATTTACTTAAAACCAATCAATGAATTAGTACCTTATCTGCGTAAGAGAATTGATGAAATAATCGCTAAGCGGTCAGCTTCTTTTGGAATGTTGGAACAAGATGAGTCTGAACCAGAATTTTTTAGTATTCTTCTAAAAAAACTCACAAGATTACTTGAGCAGAAAATAAATAGGCCTGCTAAATCTGATTTGACATTGAAAGATTGGTATAGCACTCAAATAAGATCTAGGCAGAATTCGTACGAAAATTTAGTACGTTATAGTCGTCAGTGCCGTAGTGATCAAACGAAAGATATTGTAGTTGATATTGAATTTACACTAAGCAATGATTCCGAGCTTGATATCAATTTCTTTCATGAGGTTTTAACGAAAGGGATAGATTTATTGTCTAGGACGGATTTTGCTAAAGAAGCCATCCGTGGTTATTGGGGAGGGTGGGAGTCTATATCATTTCAGAATCAGCAATGTAAGGCGCATGTGAGTCTTATGTTTTTTATGGATCAGCGTTATGTTGCAAGAAAAGAAGAGCTGCGTGATGAGTTGAATAAAGCCTTGGAAAAAGCCGTTACAAGCCCGTACAAAAATTGGGATAAATCGAACGAGCTAAAGTTTAACTTTAAAGAGTATTTATGGTTTCAAGCTTTTGGGGAAGAAGTGTTTTCTGACCCCGTCAGTGATCGTAAGAAAATAGAAAAAGAACTAGAAAGACGTTTACATCAGGCGTTTTATTTGGTGTTGCATCGAGATCTATACTGGTTGCCATCCGAATTGATCTTAAAGCAGCGTGTGATCAGAGGCCGTGAGGGCTATAAGCCAAGAAGGAAGTCATCTAAGCCAAAAGCTTTAAAATGATGAGTTGATCAATGTGAAGAGTTTATTTTTCCGCTTAACTCTCGTTTTTATTTTTTTGATTTGTCATCGATGCTCAGCATGTCTCAGAATTGTCTTTATACGGTGATGTGCAAACAACTACGGCAGCGTTGAAGTCGGTAAATAGTATTATTAATTAATTATGTATCTATTCTCTTATACCTTAATTACTTAGTAGACATCATACATACAACAACTCAACCACTAGGTGAGTTGTTGTTATAGACTTCAATCACAACTAAGTATTTAAAGCGATGATGAACAGGTGATCCCTAAGATCAAATGTGAATCTACTGATGATCAGAATTCTTATTGGTAAAGACTACAATAAAAAAATACTTCTACTGCTTGAGATATGACATACCTTGATTGGAACATATTCATGCGACTCTCTGACCACATTCATCAAGCTTCCGTATTATCCGATATACATCACTTCATTGAATGTAATCTTAACCACTATGTTGAACATGCTGTCTTCCTCGACTTACTTCAAGAACTGATTGTACGCTTCAAGCAGTACCATCAGGAATCACTTAGCTATGCTGCAACCATTGAGATATTTGTTCTACTGATGCAGGCTGTTGAGCAAATGCTGGATGGACGTATTTACGATGAAATAAGTACATTCGATGCACAGCAAGTGAATCAGTTACAAAAGTTGATCTTGAGTCAACGTGACAAGGTAAAGGAGCATTTGCAACGTTATAAAGAACAGCAACAACGTAATCGCGAATCAATTCAATCCTATATGCAAACCATCATCAACGATCATCACAAGCTGTTATTGGTTCGTGTTGATCTAAGTTATACAAAGGAGAAGCATGGTCAGATTGGTTTACAGGACTTTTATCAGCATATCCAAAAATTAAGACAATTGCTTAAAGACCAGCAGGGGTGTTTTACTGAGTTGAAAGGATATGTGCTTAAACTGGAGCAAGGGAGGGACAAAGGATTCCATGCTCATCTGCTATTCATCTATAACGGTTCAAAGCGTCAGAACGATACCTTTCTTGGACAAGCAGTGATTGATAAATGGCAAGAGATTGTTGGGGAAGGTGCAATAGGCAACAATTGTAATACCGTTAAATACAAGCAGCGTTATCTGCAAACGGGACGTCTCGCATTGGGTATGCTGCATCGTGACGATAAGCAAATGACTGACAATGTGATGCTTCTGTTGAATTACTTTGCCAATGAGGACAAATATGATCAAAGCTTATTGGTTAGCTATGCAAGAATGCGTTGTTTGAGTAAAGGGGAATATCAACCGCATGGGAGACAGTATCAATTGAAGTCTGAATGCAAGTGAGTCAGTAAAAAAATACATCGAGTGCCGTCTTATGAATGAATCACATAGGACGACTTTTGACATGAATTTCAAACAAGCTGAACTCTTCGTTGCTCCAAAATTAGAGCAGGATGTACATGATTTTTATATTGCACTTAAGCGTGCAACACTGGTTGATAGCGATTTAAGAAAGACTTGGCGACGCTCATTCCTCGAGTATTGTCAGGATTGGCATTATTTGCTGTTTTCACATCGAGAATTTAAATTTGGGTTTTGGGTGACCCAATTTAGCAACGCGTACTATGCATGTGTCGCGGAACAGGAAGAATTTCAGATTTGGCCTGAGAATGAGAAACAATGGGCTGACTTAGTGTCGAAGATACTCAATAAATTAGAAAAGTTATTTAAAAGCATTGGCTTTCAAGAAATGCTAAATAAGTGTAATGCGGCTTATGAGAAAAAGATCCAGAAATTGATGGACCAATACTCAAACATAAATCGACTGAGTGTGGATGCGCCTGATCTTAAATTCTATTTAACCATGCACCCGCATCCAACAGCACAAGAGCTGAGTCATATTCAAAGTTTTAGTCGAGCATTGAAGCAGTTTGAGCGACGACTCATGGATAAATCATGGTGTCGTGCACAAGTGCTGTACCGTTTTTATCAGATTTATCGTGATCCAGAACATCAACACTATGTGGTGCGCTACTACTTAACCTTCCAAAAAGCATTCTATGATGAAGAGACAAATTACTGTGCAAAGTTGAGGGAGATCTGGTCGGATGTCACAGATGGCATAGGGGTTTTACTGGAGCAAAAACAGTTTAAACCTGATGTTCAAGGCAATCGAACAGTACCCTCGTTTATGAATGATGATATGGAGTCCCCATTAGAAAACCTTGAAAGTTTAGATGTCAGAATGACTTCACTTAAAGAGCATGCAACCAATCTTTATGTGTGGGATCGTGGTATGGAGTCATTCAGTGGTCAGCTCATTCAACATAAATAGTTGAATTGAAACGCAGGGGTTAAGCCGCCATGAGGAGGCTTCCCTTATTTAAGCTAAATAATAAAAACAAGTTTAATGCGGTTCAAAGTGACATACATAATCTACAACGTCTTCAGACTGGATCGTAAATTCACTGTTGGGTGGAATAATAAAAGATTCGCCTGAGCTGTAAGTGGAAACTTCAGATTGATCTCCAATTTGAACTGCACATGTGCCTGAGATAATTTCAATCCGCTCTTCGAGATGAGTCTTAAAGGTGAGGGGATGTTCTGAAGGCAGAATGACACCGAGTGTCTTTTTGCTGCCGTCTTTTAAAATGAGCACATGGCTAATCGACGAACCATTAAAATGAATGTTGGCCTTTTTTTTAATTGAAACAAAGTTAAATTGTTCTGACACGATGAGTGATCTCAAAAAAATTATTGTCTTGTGTTTTGAGAATCATAATCAAACGAATGATCAAGACTCAAGTTAAAAATGATTCATCGATTGCTTAAGCAGATTTCACTATCAAATAGCTGAGAGAGATCATAGCGTTATCCAACTTACGATTTCCTGAGCAGCCATAACACCCGTTGCTTGACCGACGGGTAAGCAGCGATTATCCTTGGCGTGCTGGCCTACATTGCCAGTGGGTTTTGACAGACCCAGTTAAACAAAGACGAGATACGAAATTGATTTTTTGTGTGTCGTGTACCCGTTCGTCCCCCTTTCTTCTATGGTAGGGCGGAGGGGGGACGCGCTTGCGCGTGCTGGTTTCTTTGTTTACCAGTCTGTCAACCCTCTTTCGTCCTACCACCATCAATTGACAGTGATTTGGTAGGCTTTCTTGAAACAAAGGAGTCCGCTATGCATACTGACATTTATCTTTTGGCTTTGCCATTTCCAAATATATACCGATTGTGCTTTTTATTTCGATTGCCTTTGGCAAGACGATCTCACGGCTGTGCTTTGCCCGATTCCACTCAATAACGTTTAGATCTGATCTATAACGACGAATAATAAAAGGTGGTTCTATGGCACATGCCCCGATTTGGGTGGCGTGTCTGATGGTGCCTTTGTGCGTCACGGCATGCTCAAAAAAAGACAATCATGTTTATATCCCAGATGAAGCCGAGGCTTTATCTGAACGCATTCAAACTCAATCCAATCCTGTACCCGTGTTAGTAACGGCTGAACAGTTACAGCCCTTAGCCTCTAGTGATGCAGTCGATGACGGTCCATTAGAGAGCTTTCATCAACAGCTTACTGACAAACAACAACAAGCAGACTGGCAAACATTCCGTCAGCAACTCAAACTCAAACCTGATCAGATAGTTTGGTTGGGCAGTCAACGTAGACGCTTTAAAGAAGACTTCAATCCTGTTGATCTCAGACACACTGATGCCTATCCGCAAGCCAATCAGTTGATGATCAACTACTTTCGGCGTTTGAAATCTCCAAACTCGATTGAAGTACAAGGAGAACTTGAAACCACAGCAGACTATCAACAACGGCTTGATGCAGCACAGCAACAGCATCAACAACTGACGGGAAAACTGAAAGTCGATCTCAGTCATTTAGAACTGGCGTTGAATGTATTACATGCCCCCGTTTGTTTTAATGCCGATGATCAAGATGCCTATAACGCGATTGAATATGATGCAGACCATGAAACATTAAGCTTGCGCACCAGCATTCCCTATGTCACCGAAAAAGAGGTATTGGCGCAAGCCTATAATCCGAACTTTGATGGACAACAGGTCGAAGTACTGAAAGTAGAACTGCATTACCCATTGGCCCAAGCCAAAAGCAATTTGGATGATTTAAAACGAGGCACTTGTCTGGGTTATCTCTTACAACTCGATGCAGGGCAGCGTCTCACGGTCAAACAGCTCATCCTCTCCGCTTATTCCTCAGATACGGCCATTCCGCAACCTATTGTTTATCGTTTCCAACCGCAGCAGTTAGGTTATGACCTTTATCAAGAACAACAGGAAGTGACCCGACGTGAGGATGGCACACGCGACTACCATCCCAAGCCGCGACAGCTTTTACGCAGTACAGATATTCCGATTCCACAGCAGATTGATTACCGCTTTGGTTTAGCCAACACCTCCGTTGAGACACAAGGAGCATCTGATGAGTAAGCTATTTTTACAACTAAGCCGTCCTTTACTACTCAGCATCGCATTGATAATTGGACTGAGTGCTTGTGGCGAATCTCGTGAAGCCATTATTCCACCGACCGCCAATGATGCCTTACATGCCATGCGACAACAGGATGACAGCATCGTACAAGTCAAACTACAGCAATGCATCCGCAGTAATCCCTTTGAAGGGCAGCCAGGCAATGGCCCAGCTTATGACCAGTATGACTGTGAGGTCGTAGTGGAACGCTACGATGCGGTACTTGATCAAAGCATGACACAAGCACAATCCGTTCTGCTTAATTTAGGCAGTAGTGGTTGGCAGGCTGAGTATTAAGCAGCAGCCCACATTAAAAACGTAAATAAAAAATATTCAAATACACAACATCTAGATGAAGTAGGACGCTACCTACACCCTATCTAGTCTTCAGGATATTAACAATGACAGCACATCTACACGTTCAACAACAAACGCTTCAAACGAATTCAAGCTTTATTAATCCCTTAAAACAACTTCTCTGTACTGGCGCACTTTTAGGCGGTGCACTGTTGCTTGGACAAGCGACCCAAGCAGGCAGCTATCAAGAATACACCTATCCCTTACAACTGGTCGGCGTTGAGGGAGGAGTACAACTGCGCTGTACTTATGTTGGCTATGAACGTCAGCGAACTCGTCAGACATTTCTGATCAGTGCGTTACGCAATGAAGGCGGTTGTCCACGTAATACCTATTACAAACCAAGTCGGATGCAATTGATTATTGCCGAGACAGGGCAAACGGTATTTGTACGTTCTGAAGAAGTGCGTCAAGCCACCCGTCAAGACTATACGGGACAGCGGATGCAAGCCCCTGACAAACCTGCATCTGCCAAGATCAATCGTTGTCACATCATGGCGACCCAAGATGCGAATGGCAAAGTCACTCCTGGACCTGCCATAACTGATCCAAGTTGCAAGAAGTAGGTCAGACCATGAAAAAATTCTTTGGCTTTTATCTGATCGCGACCATTGTCTATGCCGCGATGTTGATGCAACGCACGGCTGAATTACAAGGCGGTTATGTCGGTGTCGATTACTTAAGTTGCCTGCTGTTCTTGATCAAAGGATTGATGTGGCCGTTGGCAATTGTACGTTGGCTTTTCTAGCACACACCTCAAACCTGATAGCAATCATTCTCCTTGATTCAAACAGGGAGAGTGAAGCTTTATTGAGATAAAGAGAAAGACCAAGACAAAAAGGATAAAAATATGAATAGAAATTCTACCGATTCAAGCTTGACGAAAACCCTACAACCGATGCATTGGGTATTGATTGTCTGCGGCATGATTGTGTTACTGACCGTAGCAGTGTTATATAACCAACAGCAACAACGTCAAACAGATTTAAAACTGGCACAACTCGCAGCGACACAATCCCAAGCATCTCATTCAAGCACAGCTACAACAACTGAACCATCCACATCCGCTGATTTAGACATGGGGGAAGATGGTATCTCCATGAGTACAGACTTCGTTGAAGCTGAATCCTCAACTTCAACGGGCAACGCCGAACGACAACAACTGAGCATGCAGGTTGATGGCGAATACCACGAAGATCAAACCTTGAGTTCTAATCCTTCTACTTATGGCTTAAAGCCGATACAAGCTGCTTCGGCAGATTTAAAAAGCATGCTGCCTGAGATTGATCAGATGTTGCGAAGCCACTTAATGGAGGAGTGGGGACGTGCTGATCGTGATCAAGTCCAAAAACGTGTAGAAGGCTGGAATCAGCAAGGTAATGAGCTGACTTATCGTGCAGCTTGGGATTCAGATCGTTATCAATGTACGTGGTATGTGGTGCGTTGGAATCTAACTAGTCAACAAGTACTGCAAGAAGGTTATCAACCGTGTTTTTAAGTTGACCCCAATATCAATCATGACAGGAATAAAATCATGAAGATGTTTCAAACCAAAATTACAACACGTTTAGCTTACTTGAGCTTTGCGGCATTCAGCCTATTGATCACGCATACTGCGATGGCAAAGACGGAACAGATTATTTTAAAACAGGACCTTGGCTTAGGTGAGGAGGCGATTATCTTCAATACCAAAAAGGGTGAAGTGATCTTGAACTACTATGCCTTACCTGAAAAAGTCGCGCAGCAAATTGATCAGTTTAAAAAGGGCCAGTGTCTCGAAATTCAGTCCAAACACGGTTTCTATAACGATACCGGTGATGGGCAATACATTCAAAGCATTCGCCCCTGTAAAACCAAATCAAGCTTAGCTCGACCGAAAGTTACCCAATAGACAACCGCCATGAACAAGCGCAGATTTATGCTGATCTGTTTATTGTGCTGTGTCTTCATTGCAACACTGCTTTGGCTAATCATGCAGCGTGATCAACATCCAGTATTACAAAAAACGCTACAGGTCTATGTCATCAAACTCTTACAACTGCTTGCCAAGCTTTAAATCCAACCCAACACAAACTCAAAAAAACCTGCCCATCGCGGCAGGTTTTTTTATGCCCGTTTATGACTGATGTTTTATCTCAGGAGATCCAATATGTCCAAAATTTGTTGTCCCATGTGTGGCAGTGATCAGGTTGAAATGATTGCACAACCGCAATTCCAACCACCACCGAACCCAACGCAATCAAACTTTCCTAAACCTCCGATGCATAGCTTGATGCATTACCTGGTCAACTATGCCGCGATGGGAGCCACAGGTGCCCGTATGTTGAAAGGACAAAAGCCAATGCTGCTCATTATTGGGGCGGTGATTGGCGGGGCGGTGGGATGTGCGGCTTGTCTACTCAATCATTTACAGGATGCCACACCGACTCAACCTCCGACACCATCCATTCCTGCTCAAGCTCGTGGGCAAACTTCGTATCAATGCTTGGAATGTGAATATTGCTTTGCTTTGGCTTTTCAATATGAGCCAGAGACTACTTATCCCATGCATCACAGCCGTCCTTTCGAATAATTGCAGTTTCACAATTTTATTTAATCTCAACAGGAGAATGCTTTATGGCACATTTAGTCGACAGTATGGCTTTTGTCGGTCAAACCCCTTGGCATGGGCTAGGTAATCAACTCACGCCCAATCAACCGATTGAAGTTTGGGCACAACAAGCGGGTATGGACTGGCGTATTGAAACGTCTGATGTTCGTTACATGGCACAGAACGTACGCGGACAAGACATCATTCTACCCTTTGAAGAACAACGGGTACTGTATCGCTCCGATACCCACGCACCTTTATCTGTGGTCAGTCAACGCTTCCAAGAAGTGCAACCGATGGAAATCTTAAATTTCTATCGAGACTTAAGCGAACAATCGGGATTTGAACTCGAAACCGCAGGGGTGCTGAAAGGCGGTAAGAAGTTCTGGGCATTGGCAAAAACTGGACAAAGCGCAGCCTTAAAAGGTAAAGATGTCAGTAATGGTTATATTCTTTTGGCGACCGCTTGTGATGGTACCTTGGCGACCACTGCACAATTCACCTCTATTCGTGTGGTGTGTAACAACACCTTAGCGATTGCACTGAAAGCCCATAACAACAGCTCAAGCAATACGGGCGTGGTCAAAGTTCCCCACAGTACTCGCTTTGATGCAGAGAAAGTCAAACATCAACTCGGCATTTCAGTGCGTGCATGGGATGAACACATGTATGAAATGAAGCAACTGAGTCAACGTAAAGTCACGCAACAAGAAGCGGCGGCTTACTTTGATGCGGTGTTTAACAACAGCAATCTGAGTGTGGCGGATCAAGAGGACAGTATCATTCAATACTATCGCAATGCAGCTTTGCCTAAACTTGGACAAACCAATACAACGCTAAAATCCGACATTAAAACTGAACCTAATGGCCGCGCCATGTCAAAAGTCATGACCATGTTCAACGGACATGGACGAGGTGCAGAACTCAGTTCAGCCAAAGACACAGCGTACGGTTTACTGTGCGCAATCACGGAATTCACTGACCACGAAAGACGAGCGATGAGTACCGATCATCGATTGGATTCAGCATGGTTTGGGGCGGGGGCTGCGATTAAACAACGGGGCTTGGAACAGGCTTTACGTATGTTGGCTTAACCTTAGCCCAACTACTATCAAACTCAACCATCATTTCCCTTACAACCTATCCCACCACAGTGACTCAAATTTCAGCTTCATTTAAGCTTTTACCATTAGCCTAAGCCAGTGGTTATACGATAGCCGCAGTGCAAGACCCTTCGCCACGCTCAGAGGTGGCTTTTTTTATGCCTGAAATTTAGCGGTTGCTGTGGTGACGATACTTTATTCAAAAAGGAATCGCGCCATTATGAATAGTCATCAACACATTCAAAACGCATTAAACCAACCCCCATTACAAGCCTACCCACCGAATATCAATCCATTCACTCAACAAGTGGAAGTGGGCACTCGAAGCAAACGTAATTCAGCTCAACATTCCCAAAATAAACAACCAAGAAAATCCAAAACACCCGCAGCCAAACGGCTTGCCAACACCAAGCAACTCAACTATCAACAATGGCTTGAAATCCGCAAACAAGGCATCGGCAGTAGTGATGCTGCAACCGCTTGCGGACTCAATCCCTATATGTCGATGTTAGAACTGTGGATGATCAAAACAGGTCGAATGCAACAGAACATCGAAGATGAAAGTGCAGGCTATGCACCGTTGTATTGGGGGAAACAGCTCGAACCATTAGTAGCTGAATACTACAGCATGCACACCAATAACAAAGTGCGTCGTGTCAATGCAGTATTACAACACCCTGATGAAGACAAGCACTTTATGTTGGCAAATTTGGATTATGCTGTAGTCGGTAGCGATGAAGTTCAGATTCTAGAATGTAAAACGGTTGGAGAATATGGTGCAAAGCTTTGGCGAGATGGTGTACCGCTGTATGTACTTTGCCAAGTCCAACATCAACTCGCTGTCACAGGCAAACAGGCAGCGCATATCTGTGCCTTGATCTGTGGACATGAAACCAAAATCTTTAAAGTGACCCGTAGTGAAACCGTGATCCAGCACATCATCAATGCGGAACGCCACTTCTGGCAATGTGTTGAGTCGGGTATTCCACCGATTGTCGATGCTTCTGATTCAGCAGCCAAAGCCTTACAACAACTTTATCCAGAACAAATCCCATTAACCGTAGAAGACCTGACTCAAAATGAACAAGCCAACTATCTCTTTAACCAACTGTTAGAAGAGCGACAAAGACTTGAACAACACCAACAGTATTTCGATGAACTCAAACATCAAATACAAATGCTGATGAAAGATGCCGAGCGCGCGGTATTTACAGGCGGTTCAGTGACATGGAAGAAGGCACAAGACGCCACCACCTTAAATAGTAAAGCGTTACTGAAACAATACCCTGAATATCTACAACAATTCCCACAAACCAAAGTAGGGACACGAAGATTTCAAATTTATCCGAATGGTGGATAGGGCAGCTACACATTCCAGCATTTATTTCCCAACAATGTATCAACCACCAAAACCACATCAAATAACCCGATCCCATATCTCAACAGATATGGGATTTTTTTATGCCCAAAATTTAAATATCACCTCAACACCTATATAGAGGACATCACCATGATTAAAGGTTTAGCAATTACTCCGCCTGTTCTTGGTCGTATCAGTATCGGCAAGATCGTGGAAAAGAACGGTAAACGTGTCCCTGAAAAGGATGATCAATTTACGATTACCAGTCAAATTCAAGGGAAAGACGGATGGGTCAAACATCCTTTAGATGAACAACTCCGAGCTAAAGCACCGAATCAAAAACTTAGAAGCATTCCAGTGAGGATGATCTTTAATGATCCTGAACTAAATTTAAGGGCAGAGTACAGCCTGTTTGATCGACAAACAGGACGATTAATCTGTTCAGGCAATGGAGAAACTTGCCAACGACTTGGACAAAATGGCATTGAAAAACATCCTTGTCCATCACCTGATTTATGTCCATTGGCACAAGGCGGACTATGTAAACCTTATGGCAGACTTTACGTCAACCTAGATGAATCCGATGAATTTGGCACCTTCATCTTTAGAACCACTGGCTTTAATAGTATTCGAACTCTGGCAGCGCGACTACGTTATTACAGTTCAGCTTCAGGTGATTTACTTTCATGTTTACCATTACAACTCACTCTTAGAGGCAAGAGCACCACGCAAAGCTACCGAACTCCGATCTATTACGTGGATTTGACTTTAAGGGAGGGTATCAACTTACAAGAAGCGATTAGCAATGCCAAGCAAATCAGTGAACAAAGCAAGGCAGCAGGGTTTTATCAGGAGGAATTAGATCAAGTAGCGCGGAAGGGCTATGGCAATGCCAGTTTTGAGGTGGGTGGTGAGGAGGGACTAGATATTGTTGAGGAGTTTTACTCAGATGAATCTGATCAGCAAGCCCAAGACACACCCAATCAAGTTGACCGTGTTCAGGATATCCAGAAAGGGTTGCAACAGTCGGTGCAGGCTTTGAATTAGACAGCATTGGACTAGACTGGATCAAGTAATTTTTTATTCAGGAGACCTATCATTTGAGCAATTACTGCTCGCATCAATGATTAGGAGTTAAACATCATGAATGCGTTTACAGGTCAAACTTTTCAGATGAACCAAATTATTAACATCAAGCATGTTGTTGAGTTTACTGCTCTAAGCCGATCAAAGATCTATGAGATGATTAATAAGAACTCGAAATATTACGATCCGACATTTCCTCAGCCTATACGGTTGACTGAAATGCGTATTGGTTGGTCAGCTTGGGAAATCCATCAGTGGATTGAAACTAAGCTTGAACAGCGAAAGTAAAGGGGGCTTTTGCTCCCTTATTTTTTTGATAGAATCGAAAAAAATTACTCATGATATAAATGAAACCAACTTTAGATTATTACGATATCAATGCATTGGGGTTTTTCAATTCTACATTTAAAGTAGATATGGAGAGTCTATATCAACCATTTCTACGCTATCTCCCTGACAATGCCTATATACTTGATTTAGGTTGTGGTTCAGGTAGGGATACCTTAGCTTTTAAGAATAAAGGTTATAAGGTTGCAGCAACAGATTATTCAAAAGAACTGGTTGATAAGGCAAGCCATTTGACTGGAATTGATGTACGCTTTGAGAGCTTCTATGAGTTGTCTGAACTAAATCAGTATGATGGAGTTTGGGCTTGTGCATCACTCTTACATTGTGAAAGAAAACGCTTGCCTGATGTACTGGAAAAAATATTAAAAGCATTAAAAGTGAATGGTATCTGCTATATGTCATTTAAATATGGTGCGGGAGATCGTTATAAGGATGGAAGACAATTTACGGATATGGACGAATCACAAACACAGAGCTTATTAAGAAAATTTGATAATATTTTACTGTTACAACAATGGATTACTATTGATAAGCGTCCCGATCATAATGAAGATTGGCTCAATATCTTATTTCAAAAAAATTGAATAAATAATGTCAGTATCTATACCTACACCACAGCAGCAACTCAAGTTTCTGAAACAGATTCAGCAAATTTTGCATTCAGGCAGTTTTTCTTCGACTTATAAATTTGCTTTATTGATGAGCCTTTCCCGCCTGGCGATTGAACAGGGAAAAGATACTGGAGAAAGCTTAATTTTAGACTATCTGGATATTGCAGAAAAATTTATAGATTTATACTGGAAGCAGACGCTTCCATTTCATTTTAATGAAAATGAACCGTTCCTATTACAACAGAATAATGGCAAGCAAGCAGGAATTATCAGTTTAATTAATAATGCTCAACAACGTTATAAATCTCTTGCTTTAGCCAGACGAGATCATGTGTACTGGCTGCAATTGAAAAAGAAAGCGGCTGATATTGTAAAGAAGATGCCTGTAAATTACCTACAAAATTTGAAAGGTCAGAATGTTGAGTTTTTATATCGTTTAGAAGATTCTCGAAAACAACTCATACTTTTGCCAAATGTAATGTATTGCTTACGTCAATTCAGTGAAATTATTGAAGAGTTATGCCAGAAAAAGTGGGTCGATTTTGTCAGGTTAAATAAAAGTAATTTATTGGTTCTAGATGGCTTGCCTGATTTGGCAACATTCATGTTTGAACCAAGCCGAAATCAACTTCGTCAAGTAGGGGAATTCTTGGTTGATTTACAGGCATGTACATGTTTCTACTGCCAAAAGCCAATTAAGCAAAATAGATGGGCTGTAGACCATTTCATACCTTGGGCGATGTACCCGGCAGATACAGGTCATAATTTTGTACTTGCAGATGAAAAATGCAATTCGGCTAAAAGAGATTTCTTGGCATCAGAAGAGTTTTTGTTACAGTGGCAAGAACGAAACCAGAACTTTGATTGCCTTATTACAGATGGGTTATCAAAGATGGGTTTTTTGACGAATATTGAACGTTCACATAGTGTTGCTAATTGGGCTTATGGACAGGCTAAAGAGAATGGGTATGTTCTCTGGGATCTTAAAATTGTTGTCTAAAGTGATAGTTTTTTCGAGCTACAAAATTATATAAATAGTTATTTAAAATAATTAAGAGGGTTAATTGTGATTTTAATTGATAATAAGACAGAAACGGTAAGTGAAAAGTTGAAAGAAATTGATAGTATAGATGCTACCTTATCGATGCAGTCAAGTAAATTCACGATCTATGCTTTTGATGCTTTAAGAAAAGAATTATCTGGTATTAAAAAGTCAAAAATCCTTATATCTCAGTCATTTGATGGTATACAACCATTGGTAGGTTGTGAAAAAGATACAGGCTTAATAAATCAGCTAGATCAAAAAAGAGTAGCTCTGAATTGTTTGGATTGGCTTAATGAGACTCATGTCGAGATGGCTGTCAATCAGCGTGCTGCTGAATCTAACAACATCATTTGTATCCAAAAAGGAGATGCTATATCTGCGATTTATGGAGATGCCTCTTTTAGTCCAGAAGGGTTGGGTGAAATAACTCCACTAAAACAGCAAATGATTACTTACACGGATGATGCTGTACTTGCTCATAGAGTTTTGGAATGGTTTAAAAATCTCTGGGATGATCAGGAAAATCTAATTCATATAAAAAAAGAAATTGTCCAAAGATTTGAAACGCTCATAGAGGATCAGCCTTTAGAGAGTATCTATTTACTGACATTATTTAATATTTTTAATAACTTTCTATGTGATCTTGATCAAGAAAAATTATTGAGAAGTAAGACTGGATTTAAACAGTCTATGGTTTGGAATAAGCTTTTTAAATTCCAAAAAGACGGGGTGGTTGGGGCTATTGAAAAGCTTGAAAAATTTAATGGTTGTATCATCGCTGATAGTGTAGGGCTTGGTAAAACATTCGAAGCTTTAGCTGTAATTAAGTATTATGAATTACGTAATGATCGCGTTTTGGTTTTATGTCCAAAAAAATTACGTGATAATTGGACGATGTATACCATCAACGATAAACGCAATATCCTAGCTGAAGATCGCTTCAATTATGACGTTTTAAACCATACAGATCTGACACGTACCCAAGGCTTTTCTAGTGAAATTAATTTAGAAACCTTGAATTGGGCGAACTATGATCTTGTAGTGATTGATGAATCACATAATTTTAGAAATACACCGACTAAAGTGACTGGCAATAGTCGATACGAAAAGTTATTAAATGAGGTACTGAGAGCTGGTGTTAAGACCAAAGTATTGATGTTATCAGCAACACCAGTAAATAACAGAATGAACGATTTGAAAAATCAAATTGCATTCATTACAGAAGGACGTGATGTTGCTTTTATAGACCAGGGCATTAAGAGTATAGAAAGGACTTTAATGCTGGCTCAGAAGCAGTTCAATCAATGGGTTAAACTACCAGTAGATGAGCGAACAACTGCAAACCTATTAGACAGTATGAGCTTTGATTACTTTAAACTCTTGGATATTGTCACGATTGCTCGCTCGAGAAAGCATATCGAAAAATATTATGGTGTTGAAGATATAGGTGAATTTCCTGAACGTTTAAAACCCAAAAATATTTATGCTGATTTAGACCTGAAAGCAGAATTTCCACCACTTAAAGAAGTGAATAAAACAATACGCCGACTGACTTTGGCAGGATACTCGCCACTGAAGTATGTTCGAAATGATAAAAAAGAGGAATATTCTCGTAAATATGATAAAGCTGTTGGAGGGGGTAAAGGCGTCTTTAAACAGATTGACCGTGAAGAAAGCTTAATTCATTTAATGCGCGTTAATTTATTGAAGCGTATGGAAAGCTCGATTCATTCGTTTACACTTACTGTTGCAAAGCTAGTCAATCAAGTCACAGGCCTTCTCGATAAAATAGAGAAACTAGAATATAGCGATATTGAAGCTTTAAATATTGAAGACATTCAAGATATAGAGTTTGAGTCCTCTGAGCTTGAACCTTATTTGATTGGTAACAAAACCAAAGTGCTTTTGCAAGATATGGATTTGATCCGCTTTAAGCAAGATTTGGCCGCAGATCAAATATTCTTAACCTCGATTCTGCAAATTGCACAGGAAATTGATATTTCAAGAGATGCTAAGCTTCAGAAGCTAAAACAGGAAATTCTATTTAAAGTCGAAAATCCAATTAATGGAGACAATAAAAAATTAATTGTATTTACCGCTTTTGCGGATACGGCTGAATATCTTTATAAAGAGTTATCATCTTGGGTGGTAAATACTTTAGGGATCCATAGTGCTCTCATTACTGGTAGCGGATCGAATAAAACAACATTAAAAGGATTAGGAACGGATCTTAATACATTACTTACAGCCTTTTCTCCAGTATCTAAAGAACGTAATAAAACAACTATTTCTGATGAGAATGAAATAGATTTACTGATCGCAACTGACTGTATTAGTGAGGGACAAAACTTACAAGATTGTGATACCTTGATTAACTATGATATTCACTGGAATCCAGTCAGAATTATCCAACGATTTGGACGTATTGATCGTTTAGGCTCTAAGAATGCACAAATACAATTAATTAATTTCTGGCCTAATATGGAATTAGATGAGTACATTAATCTTGAAGCTAAAGTTTCAGGACGCATGGTGTTATTAGATATTTCGGCAACGGGTGAAGAAAACGTTATCGATCCTAATAATATTCAAATGAATGATTTGGAATATAGAAAAAAACAGTTACAGCAACTTAAAGATGCCGTTATAGACTTAGAAGATATAGCAGGTGGGATTTCACTCACTGATTTAACTTTAAATGATTTCCGCTTAGATCTATCGAATTACCTTAATACACCGAATAATTTACAAAAGTTAGAGGCTATGCCTTTTGGGCTGTTTTCAGCTATCTCTATTCAACAATTTAAAGATAGTTATGATATTCCAAAAGGAATTATTTTCTGCCTGAAAAGCTTAAAAATGGGCAAAGATGCTCTGCAGATTAGTGATCACTATCCTTTGCATCCATATTTTTTAATACATGTTAGTTTTGATTTAGACGTTGTACATCAATATAACCAGCTCAAACAAATTTTAGATATTGTTAAATTAGCCTCTTTAGCTAAAGTTCAAGTCGATCAAACGGCTTACCAACAGGTCAATTTAATGACCAAACAGGGGCAGGATACGACTTTATTTAAAAAAATGTTAGTCAAAGCGATTGAGAGTATTGAGGGGAAAAGTGAAGAGAAGGGTATAGAAAGCCTCTTCCATAAGGGCGGTACTGTGTTGTCAATCTCAGGTAGTCAAAACCTAGAGGATTTCACAGTTGTTTCTTATTTGGTTATTACAGATTAAAACAGGGGATAAAAAATGAGTTTACTCGATGTTTTTTTGAATCAGTTAAATATCCCTGAGAAATGCAAAGTAGATAAAACAGTCTTTAAGAAACTGTTTGAGCAGGCAAATGATGGTCATAAAAATATTTTAGATGCAAAAGATAGAGAATGTTTAAAAAAAGACATATCTAAAATTACGTGGTTATATAGTTTTAAGCCGAGCACGATCAACATTCCTGCGTACCAAACTGAAATTCGCGAATATTTAGAAGTTGCGGTCTTACTGGTGAAACTAGAGGATAAAAAGAACATAGAACGGATTCAACAATTTTTTAATCGTTCCATTCCTTATCCATTGGTGATCTTATTTCACTTTGAAAATGGAGATGTGCAGTACCTAAGTTTTGGGGTAACGCATAAGCGTACTAATCAGTCCGATAAAGAAAAGTGGGTACTTGAAGAAAGTATCATTTCACCTTGGCTGAATTTAGCGCAATTGTCGGAAGTGGAGCAGAATTTTTTCGATAGTATGCAAGTATCTCAGTTATCATTCCAAAGCTTTTATCATTTTTATGATTCGATAAAAGCACGCCTAATTGCCTTACAATGTGCAGGATATAGTGGTTCTTTTGAGCTTTCATCACAAAATGATCATCTCTCCACAGAGAGTCGTATTAGTACTTTGAAAAATTTAATTGAATTGGAAAAAAGACAAGTAGAAATCTCCAATAAACTAAAGAAAGAAAAGCAACTAGGTCGTCAGGTTGAACTTAATGTGCAACTACATAAACTGAAAGATGAAATTCAGACGATTGTTCGTCGTATATAAATTTGAGTCATCCCCATTTTTAAATTTTGAAGTAATCGTTATGCAGAAAATAAGTCTTGAAGAAAACCAAAGTGAAAATTTGGTTCATCAAAATATTGAACATCTAAAGCAGATTTTTCCTGAAGTATTTTCCGAGGGGAGAGTCAATTTTGAAACTTTACGTCAATTACTTGGAGACGAGAAGGTTTTAGATGAAGGCGAAGAAAAATATGGCTTAAATTGGCATGGTAAGAAGAAAGCACGTCAATCTGCATTAACTCCTTCGCTTGGAACACTGTTGCCATGTTCTGAAGAAAGCATAAATTGGGATAAGACTCAAAATTTATTTATTGAAGGTGATAATTTAGAGGTCTTAAAGCTTCTGCAAAAGAGTTATACCAATAAGGTTAAGCTAATCTATATTGACCCTCCGTATAACACTGGGAGTGAATTCATTTACCCAGATAACTTTCAAGAAAATTTAGATACCTATCTTTTATATACAGGACAAAAAGATGAAGAAGGTAATATATTAACATCAGCTAAAGAGAAAGCAGGTCGTAAGCATTCCAATTGGTTAAATATGATGTATTCACGTCTTTTGTTAGCGAGATCTCTTTTAAAAGATGACGGTGTTTTAGTAATTTCTATTGATGAAAATGAGCATGTCAATTTAGTCAAAATAGCACAAGAAATTTTTGGAGAAGAAAATTATTGTGGAGAAATTGTTTGGAAGAATAGTAGTAAAAACGATCAAGACTATATTTCTATACAGCATGAATATTTTGTTTTTTTTACAAAAAATAAATCGGTAAATAAAGGCGAGTGGCTCGAGAAAAAAGAGGGTATTGATGAAATTTATAGAGCCTTTGAAAAATTCAAAAATGAGTTTGGTAATGATTGGAAAGCAATCCATCAAGCGGCTTTAGATTGGTATAAGACTTTTCCTGACTCTAATCCGATTGTTGATAGTAAGCATTACAGTTGGATGGATGAAAAAGGCGTTTATTTCCCTGACAATATTTCAGGGCCTAATGTTGGGCAATATGTATATGAAGTTGAACATCCTATAACTAAGAAGAATGTTAAAAAGCCTTCAAGAGGTTGGTTCTGTCCAAAATCTACAATGGATGAATTAATTGCAAGTGGAGGTGTGCATTTTGGTGTTGATGAAACAACAGTACCTTGTTTAAAAACGTACTTGAAAAATACAGAGATGAAAAGTCTAACAAGTTTACGTTTTAAAGATGGCCGTGTTGCATCTAAAAGATTAAGAGTTTTATTTGGAGAAAATATTTTTACTAATCCTAAAGATGAAGAACTGTTAGTAGATTTTTTTAAAGCATTAAATATAAATGCGGATGATATTGTTTTGGATTTCTTTGCGGGTTCTGGAACGACAGGACATGCTGTGATGCTCCATAATGTTCTTAATGCTCATCATGTTAAATATATTTTAGTGCAGTTGCCTGAAAGTTTGGAAGCTATGGCTAAAACTGCAACAGGCTTATCTAAAAAAATTATTCTTAATTCAATC